>CAKOYE010000107.1 GCA_934130485.1 uncultured Bacilli bacterium | reverse complement strand
TGTTATTAAAATGGGAGTAATCAAGGAAATATTTAATAATAGCAATATTTTAAATAAATTAAAAAATAAAATTAAAACAAAAAATACCAATTAGGTATTTTTATTTTATATAATTTGAAACATTAAGTTTATTTTTTGAATATGTAATATAATCATTAAGTAAGTCAAAATTTTCTTTATCTTTATCATCGCATCTATCATATATTTCAATAACTATATCAATGACATTACTACTACCATTTGTTGAAACTAATTTTTTTATCTTAGATTTATCTATACTTCTACCTACAAATGTATGCATATTCCATATATCGGTTTTATAACTATCACAATTACTATATTTTCCATCTCCATATAAAATTCTAGAAATTTTATCTTTAATAGAGCCCTTATCTTTAGATTGTTTAACTTTATTTTCATCTATATCATTACTTGAATAATCTATGCCCTCTTTCAAATCTAACATAAGATAAGATCTATCAAACATATAATTAAACATAAAGTCAAATAATAATGATTTTTTTTCTTCATCATATTTATAATTACCACTTAAAAACTCATTATACCAATTTTTATCTTGAGGAAAATCATACAATTTTTTTGCCATTTGATTTTGTCCAAACAAATTTACCATTTCCCATTTCAACCAAACTTCCCACATTTTTAAAACACTATCACTGCCTTTTACAAAAAAAATTTTTGCAGTCAACTCAACACCTGTAGAATTTGGACCAATACGAGGTTTTAAACCACTATTAAATATTGAAACTAAATTACTTGTCTCAGTAACATGAAAATAGGCATTACTATTTAAGCTATCCAAAAATACATAAGAATTATCCATATTATCACCAACCATAGAAAAATATTATACAATAAAATTGTACAATAAATTATATAAAAAAAATAGATATAAAAAATAGATGTAAACAAAATGTATTTTTAATTCAAAAAAAATATAAAAATAATAATAAATGATATAATAATTATGGTGAATAATATGACATATGAAGAATATAAAAAAGAAATAGTTGATTTTTTTCTAAATATAAACAAATTAACATTAGAACAATATAAAGACTCTTTATCTAAAGAAAAAATTGAGAAATTAGAAAAATTTGATGAGACATATATAATTTTTTATAATCAATTACCATTATTTATTGAAGATACAAAATTATATATAAATAATAATTATTTTAAAAAGGATGGAGTATACAATAAAGAAATAATTGATGCTTCAAAAAGAATGCTCTTAGAAAAATACTTTGAAAAATTTATAATTTTTGACTATTCAAAAGATAAAGAAGAACCAATGATGAAATATATTGTTGAAGATGAATGTAATAAATTTATAAAAAGAAATAATTTAAACATTAAAAATAACAATACATATCAAAATGAATATATTTTAATCCTAATAAAAAATAAAATAGGAATTAAATATAATGAGTATGTTTACAAAAAAAATGTTAAAGATCTAATCAATAATATAGATGATGAAACAATAAAACA
>CAKOYE010000106.1 GCA_934130485.1 uncultured Bacilli bacterium | reverse complement strand
ACACCATATGATATAGCACAAAATCAAAATAAAAATGCAGGAAGCGAAGTTGTTTCTGGAACTTATGTTAGTATTGGTTTAAGCAGTGGTCCTAAACCTAAAGAAGAACCAAAACCAGATCCTACTCCTACTTGTGATAAATCAAAAACAAAAATTGTTTATATTACACCAGGAAATGACGGAAATGAAACAAAACAAAACATAGAAAATGCATACCCTGATATACATTGGAAATTTAACATGGTTGACAGGTGTCCAAATGGTGAAGCCATAATTGCTTCAGTTTGCAATGCAAATGAAATTGATGAAAAATATTTAAATAGTTGTGATACATATACAGTAACAATAGTAAAATAGAAGATAACATTAAAATCTTCTATTTTTTATACAAAAATAAAGTTAACTATTTAACAGTTAACTCTATTCTATTTCCTTTTTGATTATTTATTGAAAAGCTATAATTTTTATTATTTATTGTTGCAGTAACTGAATCTAGATTTCTACCTAATTTCTCAGTCAACTCAGCTATATCAGTAATATTTGATGTAGTAGTAATATAAATAACATAATTTCCTATTGGAATATTAGCTATATCAATTAAATTATCATACCATGCTTTTTTCTTATCTAAATTATCATCAACAGGTAATACAGCATCATATAACCCATCTGTAATACTACCTAAATCAAATGTATATTTTTCATATGTTTCACTATTTTCAAAAATTATTTTTCTTTCAACATTTTCATTCTCACCAAGGTTCATACCATAAGAATATGAAAGTCCTTTTAAATGAAGTTTATTATCTAAAAACTCGAATGTGCGATATGTATCATACTGATTATACATATAAGAACTTGTCTTGTTAGCTAATAACTCATCTCTAACATTTAACTCTATAGCGCCTGTTCTATCATTAAAATCACGATATATTATAACTCCTTTGCTACTTTTAAAACTTGTTGTTTGTTCTTTATAAAGTTTATTGCTAACAACGGAAATCGAATAATACTTATCATTTTGAGCTAAAACGTACATTTTGTAATTTCCATTTGGAACTTTTGATAAATCAATTTCAGTGTCAAACCATGAATAAGTATAATCAATATTATCGTTATTAAATGGAACTCTTTTTATTGAATCTCTGTCTGTAATTCTAGTAGCATCTAATACAACTAAATCATTTGTATCAACATTTTCAAGTATTAAATTATATTCAATATTAGATTCTAAATTATTATCAATACCATTTATAGTACTATAACCTTTTAACATCAATTTACCATCAATATTTTTTAAATAATCCATATAAAATAATGAATCTTGTTTTGTTTTTGTTTTACTTATTTTATCCAATATACTAGTATTTATATTATCTGGATTATCATCTATATTAATTTCTACACTAATTTTATAAGTTCTACTTACACTAAAATTACTCTTATCTTTAACTTTATATGTAATTTCATACTCACCTGGTGTATTAAAATCTACATTAGTTTCATAAGTTACATTTTGAGTTATATCTCCATCTTCCTTATCAGTTGCTTTTACATCTTTCATCAAATCTATTTGATTACCAACTTTAACAGTAATATCCTTAGCCTCAATATTAGGTTGACT
>CAKOYE010000105.1 GCA_934130485.1 uncultured Bacilli bacterium | reverse complement strand
GGTAGTAAACGTTTACTAGAATTATCTGATGAATTAGAAGAATTAGCAACTATCTGTTCTTGTGGACAAAAGGCAAGATTTAATGCAAGAATTATTAACGGTAAATATGTTACAGTTGGTGATAATATAGAAATCGATAATAATGAAAAAATAAAATATGAATCACTTTGTGGGATTTGTTATATAAAAAAAGTTATAGAGGAGGCAAATGAAGATGTTATATAAATATGAGGATGGAAAATTAAACGTATTTGAGATGAAAATTGATTGTTATGAATTAAGAAATGTACGAGAAAGAATTTTAGAAAATTGTAGTATAGTAATGAAGTGTGAAGGAGTATTTCTTGAATTTTATTATAATTATTTTAAAAATAGAAGACATTTTTGCAAGCAGAGATTTGATCACACTGAAGGTTGTAATTGGTATGATCGTAGAGAATATTATAAATATACGTATGATGAATATTATTTTCCTGAAATAGTGGATGTAATTAATGATATTTTAAATGGTAATGAAGAAAGAATTAATGATTTATTTTCTACAGAAGATATAAAATATAATGTTTACGAATATAGAAACAAAATTATAGAAAATATTGTTAATTTAATTAATGATTATAAAATTACTAATAATAGAGAAAGTATAGAAGAGGCTAGTTTAGCTTTAGAAAATATTTGTTGTTCAGAATTTAATGAAAGAAATAAAAGTATTAAAGAATATTACCCTGAGTTGATTGATTGTTTCTCTTTTATAAAAATTGTTTCCATAGATGATTTAGAATTAAAAAAAATAAGTGAATATTTAGGTAATAATTGGCAAGAAAAAATTTTTTCAACTAGAAATAAAGACTTAGATAGTATTGTTAATCTAATTGATGATTATAAAAATACTAATACAAAAAGTAGTATAGAAGAGGCAAAGTGCATTTTAGAAAAATTCAAACAAATTAAGAAGCAAAATGAAAAGAGCAAAAATCCTTATATTCAATTAATTAATTATTTAGAATTAAGGAAAGATGATTTAGAACTTGAAAAATTAAAGACTTTTTTAGGTAATGAATGGATTGAAAAAATGACTAATTTTTCTGATTATCAGGAAAATAATCGAAAATTGGTTACTAATCAATATGTAAAAAAATTAATGAAATAAGATTTATCTATGTCTTTAAGGTAATAAAGTACTCAGTTGTTATGTTAATATTTTATTAGAATTATCTGATGAATTAGAAGAATTAACGCCATCTGTTCTTGCGAACAAAATAACAACGGTAAATATGTTACTATTGGTGATATATAGAAATTATAACAACGAAAAAGTAAAATATAAATCACTTTATGAAAGTTGTTACATAAAAAGTTATAGAAGGAGTAGATAGACGTGTTATATAAATATGAAGGTGAATTTTTATTATCGTTTGATGTTGATATTAATTATGATAAATTAAAAAAAATAAGAGAAGATATTATAGAAAATTGTAGTGTAATAAAAAAATGTGAAGGTGTATTTTCTGATGAGTACTTTTACAAAAAAAATAAACAAAATAGAAAAAATTTTTTTAAAAAAGAATTAGATCATGTAGAAAAAAATCATTGGTGTCCAGATATATATTATTATAAATATGAATATGATGAATATT
>CAKOYE010000104.1 GCA_934130485.1 uncultured Bacilli bacterium | reverse complement strand
GTTGTTGGAGTAACAGTTTTATCACTACAAGTTACTAACATATAATAAGTTGTTCCAGTTGATTCAAAATCACTTGTAGATAATACTGCATATTTGTTTGAAAAATAATTTTCTAAAATTGATTTACCAAAACTTGTTACAGAATTTGAAGTAATTATAGATTTTATATCATTATAATCTTTAATTTCATAACTTCTAGAATAACGATTTCCAATATCATAAGCATATGTTTGAATGTCGCTTCCAACAGTTTTGAATCTAATTAGATAAATTTTTTCACCTTTGCTTAAATCAAATGACTCTGGAATATTAATATACATTGATGCAGAATCACTAGCAGAATTCCAAGTCAATCCATTTTTTACTTTAATTTCAAATGGAATAACATTAACGATTCCTGATGATACATTTCCAGAAAAGAAATGATCCACTGCTTTTTTGTAAATGTCTGGTTCCCCAGATACAATACTCATCTCTAACTTATTACTACTATCAGTTAAGTAATATTCATAATATTGATTATTAAATTTTACGCTATAACCATCAGCTTTAACACTACCAAATCCAAATATACCAACAACCATAAATACGAACGCTAATAAAATTTTTTCAAATTTTTTCATTTCAACCTCTCCTATCTTTAAGAAAATTATAGCAACTATTTTTATTATGGTCAACAAAAAACAACATCATACATTATTATTATACAAAATTTTACATTTTTTGTTTTTTTATATTTTTTGATAATTGATAATATATAACAACTAGGTTATAATATAATTGGTGATACTATGATAAAGCAAACAAAAAGATTTTGGATTTCATATATAATATTTACTATTATCTTAACAATTTCCTTATATAAAATAACTTTAAAGCAAATAAGTTATAAAGAAATTGAAACACAAGAATTAGATATAAGAAAATTAGCGTCCATTGTAGAAATAAAAAATACCAATGAAAATACTGAAATAGTTAATCCACCAGAAGAACCACAAGAAGAACAAAATAATACAACAGAAGTAGTTAATGACTATTGGTATTATATTAATTTTCCACTAATTAGTGTTGACTTCAATAATTTAAAAAACAAAAATCAAGACACTGTTGCTTGGGTTCAATTAAATGGAACAAACATAAATTATCCAGTTGTTCAAACCGTAGATAATAGTTATTATTTACATCACGCTTATGATCATAGTTATAACGAAGCTGGTTGGGTTTATATGGACTATAGAAATAATCCAATAGATTTTGACAAAAATACAATTATTTATGGTCACGGGATGAATAATAATACAATTTTTGGATCATTAAGATATATTGTCGATGAATGGTGGTATAAAAATACTGATAATCAAATATTAAAACTATCAACACCAACAGAAAACACATTATGGCAAGTTTTCAGTGCTTATACTACTCCTGAAGAATCATATTATCTACAGACAAATTTTAATTCTGATACAGAATACTTAGAATTTTTAAGTAAACTTAGTTCAAGAAGTTTTTATAATTTTAATGTAGATTTAAATGAAAAAGACAAAATAATAACATTGTCATCTTGTTATAATAATCAACTAAGAGTTGTATTACACGCAAAATTAATAAAAAAAGAAACTAGATAATAAAAAATGAATAAAAGAATGGAATTTTAAA
>CAKOYE010000103.1 GCA_934130485.1 uncultured Bacilli bacterium | reverse complement strand
GAATGAAAGTAGTGCAATGTTAATAGCTGGTGCTCCATCAAATAAAATATCAGAAGAATATTTATCAGAAAGTGGAATCATAGTAAGAGATGCTTTAAAAAATTGACAAAACTTAACTTTTGCTTTATTATATGAGCCTGTAAACAGGGGTGAATAAAGTGAGTAATTTTATAGATACAACAAATATTACAGATGAAAAAGAATTAATAAAGGCATTAAAATCAAATGTAAGAACAGCCGCTAATGTAAGAAAAGAAATAAGTAAACTAAAAAATGCAATATTATCAGATTCAGAAGCTTTAGAAGAAAGTAAAGAACAATGTATTATATGTGATGATAATGATGAAGATGATGATGACTTAGAATATGAATATTATTATGAACCTATAAAAGCTATTTCAATGGATGAGAACATAGAAGGAATAAAAGAAATAATAGAAGAAAGTTTACCTAGTAAAAATAATTCTAATTATTTTAATATTGTAAATAGAATTAAAGCAGAGATATTTAAAGAAATATTAGTATATTCTAGTATGCTTGATGAAACTTCAGATTTAGAATTTATAGAAGAAGTAAAATCATGTATTAATTTTGAAAAATTAAAACTATCTTTAGTTAAAACTTGTGAAAATAGTAAAAAAATAGAAAGTGCTGATGAAATAAAAAATAATATAGTTTTCTTTAATAGAAATAGTGATAGAACATATGCAATGGAGGATATAAAAAGTATAAGTTCAGAATATTATGAATCATTTTTAGAATTGTTAGAATCTATCGAGGATGGTTCTTTTAAAAATATTAGAAGGTTAACTACTTCAAATAATAAATTGAATTCAATATCGGAAGTTAAAGGTTTTAAAACCAGAATTATATTTGATAAAGTAGGTAAAAATACATTTGCTATATTGCAATTAGCAGTAAAAAAGTCAGATTTTGATAAGGATTATAGAGAATCTTTAATAAATAGAATTAGTATATATAGATGTTTTAAAACTTCAATAGTTGAAAATGCAAAAGATAATAAATATTTAGAAGAAAACTCTTCTGTTCTTAATGAAGTTAAAGAAAAGTTATCACAAAATAAAAAGAAGGTGTTAACAAATGAATAATAAATTAAGTAATCTTATAAAAGAAATAGATCAGAAAATAGATGAAATAAAAAATAATAGTTCAGAATACAAATTTATTGAAAGAGAAATTTTAAAGAGAGTAGTAAATAATAAATCATTAAATAAATTATCTTCTAGTCCAGAACTTGAATTTTCTTCTGCAGATTTAATTTTTTCATCAATTATAATGAATGAAAAATATGATGATATAGATGATATTTTAAAAAGAATGGTTAATGTAAAAAAAATAATAAATTCATTGAGTATTGAAGGGTTACTTAGATTAGCCTCTAGTATAGAAAATAATGCTTTGATAAACGATAATGATAAATCATTAAAATTTGTATCAGCTATTATTTTATTAGATAATGAACAAGAAAAAAAGAAATTAGCATTAGATTTTATAACTATATTTAAATATGCAGATATAAAAATGATTGTTATTGTTGGAATTCTTAAAGATATACAAGAGAAAAAGAGAAGAATATTAAAAGAATTTGGAGTACCGGTGCCATTAATAAATAATATATATAATATAGAAGAGATTTCTAAAGAATTAAATAAAATAAATGCCTATTATTTAAAATTAGAAAAAGAAAATGATAGAATTAAAAAAAATAGTAATAAATCATTAAATAAATTACAAGAATTAAGAAAA
>CAKOYE010000102.1 GCA_934130485.1 uncultured Bacilli bacterium | reverse complement strand
ATGCATCACAAAAGATAAAATTATAATATAAAAAGACAAATAAGTATTTTTATTTACCTATTTGTCAACAGTCTGAAGAAAGTTACTTATTTGTAACTTTCTTTATTATATCTTTAATTTTCACAATTATTTTTATAATACGATATAAGTATTTATTTATAATTAAATCGTAAGTACCAATATATTCATATACTTTACCACCAAATCCCATTTTAAAAGTATAATTACCATTTTTGGTGTCGGTACTTTTAATAGGACCAAAGTTAAATATTTTATATCCTTCGGTTAAATATTTTTTTATAATTTCCCATTTTATTAAGTGAGAAGAATAAAAACTTTGTAATTCTTTATTATATCCTTCTTCAACAAAATATATTTCTCTATTATTTTTGATTATTAATATACCACCAATTATTACTTCGTTTGGATATTTAGTATAAAGATTAGTAGCTTTTATTATTTCATTTTGATATTTTGTTTTCTTCTTATCAGAATTCATTTTTTTATTAATTAAAGAATTGGTTTTCTTTATATTGAAGTTCTGTATCTTTTCATTTAACATATCATTTTTATAATCTTCTTCTTTTAGTAAAAAACGATAATTATTTACATATTGTTCAGGATTGATTTTAGCATAATATATTTCTGCTTTTACATTGTCTGTATTAAAATTCTTTATTGTGTCCGCTAGTTTATTCTTATTAATACTATTATTTAATTTTAATAGTGGCTCTATATTATTAGTGTCATCCATATATATATTTATTGCTCTTCTGGTGCTAGTAGTAATATTTCTTTTAGTATTTAAATTAAATAATTTGTATGTTTCATTTGGAGTTCTTTCTGTTTCTAAGACTACATTTCTAATAGGATATTTATTAGTTTTAATAAATCCTAGTTCATCTAATATTTTTATTATATTTGTATCATAATACATTATTTCATTATTTTTATTGAACATCTTATAAGTAGATAAATGATTAGAAGTTAAATAAACATATTTTTTCTTTTTTAAATAGTCTTTTAGAGTTTTAATAAAATCTTTTAGTAGATTATCATTGTTATAGTCTATTAGAAAAGATCCAGGTACATATCCTATTTTAAAATTACCTATTTTTCTTTCTAATAATAGAGTAGCAGCCATTAAAGTATTATCATTTTCATTTATAAATCCTAAGTAATATATTATATGTTTACCTATATGTGCATACTCTGGTGTTTGAAAGTAATTTCTTGCACTATGTAATTTTGAATAGTTTTTAAATTGATTTTCAGTTAATTCTATAATCTTCATACCTAGTTCCTCCTTATTAATTGTAACACACTTTGTTTTAAAATAAAATAATTTTATTTAAAATAATGAAAATTATCACTATGTTAGATATTTTGTGGGCTGATAGTTATAGTCAACATTGGATAGAAAGAAAAAATATTGATAATTGATTTGCAAAATTTTACCAAAAAGATCCCAAATAATTCGCAAATCAACATCTATGGGTTTAGATATTTTATAAATGAAGACTTGGATTAAAATTCAAGTTTTTTCAATAATGATATTGATAAACGTTTGGTTTTATGTTATTATGGATATGTAAGGTAGAAAAAAAATATTGATAATTGATTTGCAAAAATTCTATCAAAAAGATCCCAAATAATTCGCAATTATTCGATCCCAATTGATTTGCAAATCAACAACAAGTATGAAAGGAGGCCTCACTATGAATAGAGAATATAATAACATCCAAAGGGAGTTATGTCAATATTTGGTACACTATTTATAGGGGGTTTCTTCTTTTTTTTGTG
>CAKOYE010000101.1 GCA_934130485.1 uncultured Bacilli bacterium | reverse complement strand
ATAATACATTAACAGCTCTTACTTTGCTAATTGCTGAATCAAATCCAAAAGAAAAAGATGTAATTATAGATTTAGTGTTGAATTTTTTGAATAATGAATAAAATTGGAGGTAAATAATATGTTAGATTATGAGAGCGCTCCAGAAAGTATAATAATTAAAAATAAGGAAGGCTTGTATGATAATATAATTACACAAACTAAAAATAAAATGTTACAAATAATTTAATAAAAAATTAACTTACCCATTGAAATATAATTAAAAAATAGAAATTTGCGATATAATTTCTATTTTTTTATAATTTTATATTAATTTTGAAATATAAAACTATAATTATGGACTCTTATTATATGTAAAAGGAGTATAGTAGTATATATTTTTCATTATGTAAAGTATATAAAAGTATGGAAGGGAGGATAAAATTGGAGGAATTAATATTACTGGCACAATCTGGAGATGAAGAAGCATTTACAAATATGATCTTATATATAAAAGATGACTTATACAAAATTGCTAAATCAAGAATTGCTAATGAAACAGATATAGAAGATGCCATACAAGAAACTATGATAGAAACATATAAATCAATAAAAAAATTAAATAATACGAGTAATTTTAAAAAATGGGTTATAAAAATACTTATTAATAAGTGCAATCGAATTTATAGAAGAAAATATAAAACGGATATTTCAATAGATGAATACAATGTTGAAACATTAAAATCCAATAATATAATTGATGTAGAAAATAAATTAAATTTTTATGATATCATAAAAATTTTAAATTATGAAGAAAGACTAATTATTATTCTTTATTATATGGAAGATTATTCTGTAAAAGAAATTAAAAGTATATTAAAAATGAATGAAAATACTATTAATACTCATCTTTATAGGGCAAGACAAAAATTAAAAAAGAATTATGGAGGAAATGAGTATGAATGATTTTGAAAATAAAATTAAAAGAGTTCTAAAAAAGGAAGTTGAGAAACCATTAAGTTATGATTACGCTATTAAAAATGCATTTTACAATAGCAAGAATAAAAGAAAAAGTAATTTATTATTAAAACTAGCTACAACAACATCTTGTTTAATTATGGTGTGTACTGGAGTCTTTGCTACAAGCTATATAGTATATGAAAAAGTTTGGAAAAAACCTGTTATAGTAAATCAAGAAGAAGAAAATGCAAATGTAGAAAAGGAAATATCAAAAGAAGAAAAAGAAAATTATATATCAGAAGAAGATGCTATAAAAATAGCAAATGAAGTAATAAATAAATTAGATTATAAAAACATTCAAATATCAAATGTTGATTTAAAAAGAAAATATAATACTGAATATTCAGGTCATTATATTCTACGATCTAATAATATATTAATAACTATAAATGCTGAAACAGGAAAACTAGAATATTTTGGAGATAGTTCTATTAATGATAAAGATATAAAATGTGATGAAATATCAGAAGCACAAGTAAATGAAATTGCTAGAGAAATATATAATAAATTAGGATTATTTGATAATGAAAACAATTATGAAATAGTAAATACAAAAAAAGTAGATATGGCATTTGGGGAACATATTAATAGTTTGTGGGAAGTAAGTTTTGGTAAAATGTATAATGGAAATTATGACAAATCTAATATATCTACAATTTGTTTTTCTATATGTGACAATAACATTGTTATATCTTCTATTACACTTATAGATAACAATAATTTTGAAAATAATCCAATTATAATTACTAAAGAAGAAGCTATTGAAATTGCAATGAATAAAGAAAAAGAATTTAGTAGTTTGGAAATATCAGATACTACTGCAGATTTATCAATTGAAAAAATGAATATATTTATTTATTGCTTAGAAAATAATATAACAAATGAAAATGGCGAAATTAAAACAGACGATATTACAAGAAATGTTTGGGTTGTTGATGT
>CAKOYE010000100.1 GCA_934130485.1 uncultured Bacilli bacterium | reverse complement strand
TTTTCTTACTACATGTTTCTGTTAATGTTGCTGTACTTGATAACCCTGCTTTGTTATACGCTGTTACTGTGTAATCTCCTCCACTTGCGCTTACAGTCCATACTCCACTACTACTATTTCCTTGTCCTGATAAACTATAATAATCTATTCCACTTTCTGGGTCTTTTGCTGTTGCTGTTATTTGTAATGTCTTTGATACAGTTACTGTAGCATTATATGTTTGTTGTGTTTCTGATTCTTTTACAAAACCTGTTAATTGTAAATTTTCTGGTGCTGTTTTATCTATGCTTACTCTTAGTGAATTTGAATTTGTATATTTTAGTGTTTCACTTCCTACATAACAATATGCTACTCCTGATGATGTAAATGATTCACTTGTTTTATAATTATAATTTGCGATACTACTTGTTGTTGTTCCATAGTATGTTGCGTCACTCTTACTCATTCCAACTACTACATTACTTGTATACCAACCATTTTTTCCTGCTGTTCCACTTGTTACACTTAAACTACATGTTGGTCTTTGTCTATCATCTATATTTACTGTTATTGTATTTGATATTCCTACTTTTCCACTTCCTGTTGTTACTACTAAGTAATAATTTCCACTGGTACTTGCTGTATAATTTATACTTGTTGCACCTCTTATTATACTATTATTTTTATACCATTGATAATTATATCCACTTGCTGTTGTTCCTGGTGTTACTGTTCCATTTAATGTTACATTGCTTGTTACTGTTGTTCCACTTGTATATGCAGTACTTGTTCCTTGTAACACTCCTTTTATTGATACTCCTATAGATTTTGTTTTATCTATATTTACTTTACTAAAGCAACTTGCTTCTTTTAAAACTATATCTTCCATATATCCATATACAGAACTACTACTATCTAAATTCATTTCATTTTGACTATTATATATTTTACTATCTACATTATTCATTCCATAATATCTTATTGGACTTATTATATTTGTTATCAATGTTGCATTAACATCACTTTGATACCATCCTGAATTTGCTTTTTCTCCTTCTAACTCTATATTACAACTTGGATTTCCATACTCATATTTTATCTTTGTTGTACAAGCCCCTTCATTTCCATCTTCATCTTTTATATATCCATATATATTTACTTCCCCATCTTTATTTATATCTATTAATTGATTTTTTCCATAATTTTTTGTATTTGTTGTTGATAAACTATATTCTACTTTTTTATTTGAATTAATACTTAATATTTTTGCTTGTCTATTCTTTGTTATCCAACCATTTACTTTTTCTCCTGATGTAGGTAGTATTATACACTGTAAATTATTTGCGTCTTTTACTGTTACTTTTCTTGTTTTACTAACAAGTCCTTCTTCTTCATCATATGTATATTTTATTTCATATTCATAGTAATCACTTGTATCTACTAATGTTTTTAATTCTTCATAGATACCTTGTTTTGTATCTATTACTTCTCCATTTTTCTTCTTTGTTACTTCTACTTTTATTTTACTACTATCTAAGCTTTGTCCATTATCTTTTTTTACTATTACTCCAGGTTCTATATATTCTTTATTTTTATTTGCAATTTCATTTATTGAACCTATTAATACCATTATAATATTGTTATTTGTTTCACAATTTAGTGATTCTTCTTCTGTTACTTTATAGTCGTATGATTCTCCCATTTTTGTTACTGTTACCATCATACATTCATTAAACTCTTCTCCTGTTTTTGGATTTTTTATATCCTTTTTTACTTTTCCTGTTTTTTTCAAATCATTTAATGTTAGTGTTATTGTTTCATTATCTTCTAAATCTAAATCTATCATATATGATTTAGCTGCTGATACTATATTTTCTATTTGTGTATCATATAATTTTTGCTTTGAATCTTTTATTGATCCTATTACTAATGGTGTCACTATTAACGCTATTACTGCTAGTATTATTATTACTGACATCATTTCTATCAATGTAAATCCTCTTTTTTTCATA
>CAKOYE010000099.1 GCA_934130485.1 uncultured Bacilli bacterium | reverse complement strand
GATAATGATGATTCCATATCTATAAATGACAATGTTTCTGATCAATTAAATAATAATCTTAATAATGATTTTGTTAACGATTCCGAATTAAATGATGTTATTATTGATAAATTGGATAATGATGATATCGTAATGGATGACTTAGACGAAGTAAGTAATCAACCATCGTTAGAAAAATATAACATTAAAAATGAGGATTTAGAAATTCCAGATCAATCAGATGATAATAATATAATGATTAACAATATACAAATAGAGGACAAACCAAAACAAGAATTTATGGCAATTAATCCTTTTGATATAAAAGTTGATGAAAAGAAACCTTTGTTTAAGAAAAAAGAAAAAATGGAAGAAGATCCTATTCAAAAATTAATGAAAAGAAATATTCCTATGACATTAGGAAGAACGTGTCAATTTTGTAATACACCATTAGGCGATGATGAAAGAATTTGTCCTATTTGTGGCAGAATAAATTAATTATTCTGTCTTTTTATATAAAAAAAAGACCATTTGGTCCTAAAATTTATTTTATTTTTCTATAAAATCAATATCTATTATATCTGCAATAGGAATAAGTTTATTATCCATTGTGATTAAATGTGTCGAATTGCGCCCTATTATTCTATCTTCTATTTCACCATTTTTTAATAAAATACGTACATCTGCTTTATAAACATATTTTGTTGAACTAAATATTTTATTAATTTTTTGATTAACATTTAAATTACTTTCTAATTTATTTGTATTTTTTTTAGTATTTGTTTGATCATTATTTTCTACTTTGGTCTCTAATTTAGAATAATATACTTTTTCATTATTATCAATGTCTTTAGCAATTTTATTTGCAAAAACACTTGGCAACTTTTTATCCATATATTTCACCTCATTTAAATATATGCATATAAATTATTATTTACACTATTTACTTAACTTTGAATCTAAAATATTAGCAATAAAATATCCGATTATAACAAATATGAAACCCATTAAAATATTAATAATACTTACCGAAATTTTAGTTATGTCTAAAATAATAATAAATATTGATGATAAAATAAACCCAAATATTATACTATATGTTGCCGTTTTACATTTTTTTAAACAATATTCAATTATTTTTGAAAATATTAAAACCCCTATAACTAAACCTATACCAAATGGTAAAAAAAATTGAATTGATGCAAATACACTACCTATATTAAGAATTTGGCTGAATTTCATAATAACTAAATCATAATAACCAATAAGCATTAATAAAATTGTCCCACTTATTCCTGGAACAACCATTGCAAATGCTTCTAAAAAACCAATTAATATTAAAATAAAAAAATTTTCATTCATTTTTACAATATGATTTGGATTTATGTAATTAATTAATAGTATTATTAAGAATGATATAAAAATTATAATGATATTTTTTACCTTTTTTACATCAATTTGACTTTCATTATACAAATTAGGTATTCCACCAATGATTAATCCAATAAAAAAACACATTGTTATAAAATAACATTTATCTAGCAAATAAATTACCAAATTACTAAATATTCCTATAGATATACATATTCCTATACCAACATAAAAAAGAATAAAAATATTATCTTTTATACTTTTTGTAAAGTTACTAATAGCATATATACACTTATCATAAATTCCTAGTGATATTGCTAACATCGCACCACTTACTCCCGGAATTATTTTTCCTATTCCAACAATAAATCCTTTTAAAATTAAAATAATTTTGTCTTTCATAATATCATTCCTCATATAATTATATGTAACATTTAAAATATAATTAATGTTGTCCACAAAGATAAACTATGTTACAATTAATATAAGAAGAGGTGTAATTATGAAACATTATGATATTGTTATTGTTGGTGCTGGCCCTGCTGGATTATTTGCAGCATATGAATTAATTTCAAAAAACAAAGATTTAAAAATTTTACTTTTAGATAAAGGAAGATTAGCTACTAAAAGAGCCTGTCCTATGAATAAAAATAAATCAAATTGTGTTAACTGTAACCCATG
>CAKOYE010000098.1 GCA_934130485.1 uncultured Bacilli bacterium | reverse complement strand
CGCATACCTCCTGATAAGTTACTAGGATAAGAATTTATAAAATCTTTTAATCCATAGGTTTCTAATAGTGATAAAACATATTTTTTATTTTCTTCATTTAATTTGCCATTTATTTCTAATCCTAATAAACAGTTTTCTAAAATAGTACGCCATTCAAATAAATTATCACTTTGTAACATATATCCTATACTACTATTATTTAAGTTTTTAATATCACCACTTGACATATTTTCAATCCCACTTAATATTGATAGTATTGTTGATTTACCACAACCACTAGGTCCCACTATTGCTACAAATTCATTTTCATATAAATCAAAAGAAAAATCTTCAATTGCCTCTATTTCTTCTTTAGGTGTATGATAATTTTTTTTCAAATTTTTAATTTTCAAGATAATATTTTTCATCATACTAATCACCCTCTATTTATAATATGATAGTTACAAATATTTGTCTAAGTAGTTTATACTTAATGTAAGACAAAATTTGTTAAAAAAGTACTCAATTAAGAGTACTATTTTTTTGAATATGTATTATCAACTAATTTATCATAAGGAGCATTTTTTTCAAGTTCATTTGCTGATTCCATTATAGTTTGAATATGATTAAAATCATCTTCATTTATATACGTTGTTGTAAACCATGAATCATTTTCTTTATATCTATCAACAATTTTAGTTAAATCTGTTAGTGATATATCTGGAAAATAGTCAAGTATATTTTTTGCTATATCACTAGAAGAATTATTATGAACATAGTCAAGACCTTTTTGGATTGCTGTTGTAAATTTCTCGATAACTTCTGGATTTTCTTCTATGTAACTTTTTTTAGTATTATATGCAGTATATGGAACAATACCTCCAAGTTCTCCTAAGGATGCTACTACATAACCATATCCTTGTTTTTCAAGTTGTAATGCTTGTGGTTCGAATAAGGCTACAAAGTCACCTGTTCCACCTATAAACGCACCTGCCATTGCTGAAAATGCAATACTTGTATCAATATTTAGATCATTTACAGGATCTATTCCATTTTGACGTAGTGCCCATTCAAATGTCATTTCGGGCATACCGCCTTTTCTTCCCCCAATAACTGTTTTACCAACCATATCTTTTAACGTGAAATTTTCATATTTTTCTCTTGAAACAATAAAACTTCCATCTCTCTTAGTAAGTCCAGAAAAATTTACTAGATAATCTTTTTCACCTTGATTATATACATAAATGGTTGCTTCACTTCCACAAAATCCTATTTGAACATCTCCAGATAAAACTGCCGATGTTACTTTATCTGCTCCAGCAGTTAAAATTATTTCAACATCTAAACCTTCATCTTTAAAATAACCTAAAGAATCTGCTATATATTGTGGAGCATAAAAGACACTATGAGCAACTTCTGCTACTTTAACTTTAGTTAGATCATTTTTTTCTTTTACTATATTTGGAATACAAATAATACATAAAATTAAAATTAATCCTACTATCGTAATAATTATTTTTTTCAAAATTATTCCCCTCTCTTATCAGTTTATTATATTCAAAATTCACTTTTGGGTGATTTTTTTAGAAATTTTAACTAAAAAAAAGGATTATTGATATTTTTTTTATATATTAATTATAGAGAATAAAAAGGTATTAGAAAGGAGAGATATTATTAAAAAATTTTTATTACCATTAATAACATTTTTGTTATTTTTCTTCGGATTACAAAGAGTAAATGCTGATAAATACACATTAGTTAAAGATAATTATCAAAATATTTACTATGTTCAAAATGGACTACCAGAACATTATGGATCTGATATTCAATTTAAGTTTACATTAAATGGAAAAATTGCTTTTTGTCTTGATCCAAAATTATCAATAAAACATTATGAATATTTTGGGATACCACTTACTGATACTACTTATGATTTAGATACTCAAGATTACTTAAATAAAGTAATCTATTATGGATATGATTATCCAAATCATCAAAATGAACGCTATTATATGGCAACACAAGCTCTTATTTGGGAAAAAGTTAGTAATTATTTAATTGAATTTTATACAGAAAGGTATGG
>CAKOYE010000097.1 GCA_934130485.1 uncultured Bacilli bacterium | reverse complement strand
AATTCAGTTAAAACAATTAAAGAAACAATATCTAAAATAGGCTTAGAGAAATGCTAAGTCTTTTTTTATGTAAATAAACAAAAATTATTGAAAGATAGCCAAACATATGATATAATCCTGACTTTGACAGTTTTGAAAACGTAAAATCTCCCTATACCTTATAAAATAAGGCTTAGAGAGATTTTTTAAGTGCCTAAAAAAGTGCGTACGTTGGAATTGATTATTTCGTGTTTAAAATTTTTTTCATTTTTTTGTAATTTATTAATTCTAAGTCTGTGTTAAAGTTGAATAGTTCATGCAAGCTATCTGTTATATCTGTTCTTTCATATATTGGTTCAAACCCTAATCCCTTTTGTTCCAACATTGTCATATTTTTTAATGTACTCAATATTTGAGATGTAGTATATTTATAATTTAACTTTTTTTCTAACAATCTATATATGAATAAAGAAATAAAACAAGTCATAAAATGTGCTTTGATTCTATCTTCTCTAGATAGGTTAATTGGTCTAGCCATAAAATCTGATTTCATTATTCTGAAAGATTCTTCTATTTCCCATCTCCCTTTAACTATTTTAAATATTTCAGTAATATCTCCACTTAAATTGGTAGTCAATGCATAATAACCATCATATTTTTCTTCCTCATCTATAATGTTTTGATTAATTGAATAAGTAGTGTTTTCTGCAATTTCACCGTTTTTTGTTGAACTTGTTGATTCAATAAATCTTCTATAATCATTTTGATTTTTACCTTTTCTTGTTATATTATTTGTTTCAATATTTTTCTTTGCTCTTTCGATTTGACTATTTCTAATGTTTCTATTGTAATCAAAGTATCTAAAGCAAAACGTAACAATTAAATCTTGTTTAACTGATTTTGTCTCAGTTTCGATTATTTTGTAAAAAAGAGTATCATAATATTTATCTTTTAATTCTTCATTATTTTCTATTGTTTCTAAATTATATACATTTTTTAGATCACCAGCAATACGCCATCCTACTTTATTGAAAACTTGATTTTTATATTCATCTTTTAATTTTTTTAGTGATTGAGTTATAACAAATGCACGATTATCTTTAATATTGTATTTTTTTATTTCATCAGATGCTAGGCCTGCATCAGTACATAAGATTATTTTTGTGTCATCTAATTTGAAATTGTCAACTATTTTTGATTCTTCAGGAATTAATGTTTTTTGTTCATTTTGATTTCCAGGATAGATGTTACAAGAAAGAGGTAGACCATCACCATCCATGAATAAGCCCATACCAACAATTGGATTTGGTCTATGCTCTTTTGAAATACCATATTTTCTTAAATCATCTTCATTATCTATTTCAAAAAAGTAATTAGTACAATCATAATAAATGACTTTAGAATTTCTTTTGATTACATATTTACTATTATTAAATAATTGCTCTTGTATATAATCCATATTTTCAGCAATATAACTTAATGCTCTATATTCATCATGTAATTTAAATGTTGGTTGCTCAATAAAGTTTTGGCATTGCTTAAATGTTTCTAATTTAGAAGAGGGATAAATAATTCTTGCAAAAACTAAATAAGATAATATTTCGTTTAAGTCAAAATGAAATTGATATTTATTCTGAATAGAATCACAAATATTATTTATTTTTAATTGATTATATAACTTTTTTAAGAATAAATAACCAACATTGAATTGTCTTTTAACTCCAGGAGTAATTCTTTTGTTTGGATTATACTCACGTTTTAATAATTCATCTTTATCCTCATTATTTAGTTCATTAATATATTCTTTTATTTTGTTTATAGTATCTTCTTTTCCAAATCTTTCTTCAACTTGTTTTTGATTACCTAGCTTTTCAAATATTTTAGTTGTTCTTTTGCCTTTAATATTTGTATAGTCTTTAATAATTGAATAATAAGAGTAACCATTCATTATTCTAACATTTAATCTCATAACATCACTACCTCATAAATTAATTATACCATACATACGATAACATACGCAAATATAAAATGATAAAAAAATGAAGTTTTTCAATGATTCACATTTGTTTTAAATTAAAAACTGTCAAACTAGGGAGA
>CAKOYE010000096.1 GCA_934130485.1 uncultured Bacilli bacterium | reverse complement strand
GATAATGATACTGCACATAGATTTACAGTAAGTTGAAATATTATAAATTTTCTTATACTTTTAAAAATAGTTCGTCCAAATAATATTGCAGATGTTATAGATTTGAAATTATCATCTAAAATTACAATATCACTTGCTTCTTTTGCTACTTCTGTTCCACTTCCCATCGCAAATCCTACATCGGCTTTTTTTAATGCTGGGGCATCATTTACTCCATCACCAGTCATACCTACTACTAAACCTAATTCTTCTGAAATTCTTACTAATCTACTTTTATCTTGTGGTAGGGCACGCGCAACAATTCTTAAATTTGGTAATATTTTTTTTAATTCTTCATCGGTTTTATTATTTAACTCTGTAGATGTTAATATAACCGAATTTTCATCTATTAAACCAACTTCCTTACCGATAGAATATGCTGTATCTTTATTATCACCTGTAATCATAACTGTTTGAATATGGGCATCTTTTACTAATTTGATTCCTTCTATTGCTTCTTTTCTAACCTCATCTTTTATATATACAAAACCAACTAATACTAAATCATAAAATTTCGTAGGATCAAGTGATGTTCCTGTTGCTAGTGTGATAACTCTTATACCTCTTTTTGTTATCTCATTTACTTTATTTATTAATTTATTTTTATCTAACAATAATTTTTTTTCACCATATTCATTATAATAATATTTACAATATGGCATAATTTTCTCAGGTGCACCTTTTATTAAATTAATTTTTTTTCCATTATCTATTACAGTTACAGAATATTTATTTTTACTATCAAAAGGAATTGTTAATAGTATTTTTGTACTTTCTGATTTTTTCATTTTTATAAATTCAAGTAATGCTCTATCTGTTATATTTCCTCCTACTACTTTTTTTGCTATTTCATCATAATTACTGGCATTATTATAAAGCATTGATGTTTTTATTAAATCAAAATATTTTGGATTTTTTTCTAGTTCAATATTACTATAATATTCTTTAAATGATCCAGATAAAATACCTACTACTTCTAATTTTCCTTTTGTTAAAGTTCCTGTTTTATCGGTAAATAAAATATTTAGGCTTCCTGCTGTTTCGATTCCTACTAGTTTTCTAACTAAAACGTTATTTTTTAACATTCTTTTCATATTTGATGACAATACTAAAGTAATCATCATTGGTAATCCTTCTGGAACTGCTACTACAATTACAGTAACCATAAGTGTTAATGCATATAATAAATATCCTGACATCAAAGGAAAATTTGTTATAGTATTTTTTATTAATGTTAGATTAAAATTATTATGAATAACAATTACGGAAAAAAGATAAGATAAAGCAACTAAAAAGGCACATATATAACCAATTTTACTTATTATTTCTGCTAATTTTCTTAAACGAATTTTCATAGGACTATCTGGTTGTTTTTCCTGTAATTCTTTTGCGATTGTCCCATATAAGGTTTTATCACCAACAAAATTTGTTAACATAACTGCTTCACCATTATATACTACTGTTCCCCTAAAAACCTGGTTTTGTTTTGCGGGATTATTTATGTTTAAAATTGGAGTTTTATATTGTTCTTTTGCTTCACCATTAAGGGAAGATTCATCTACACTAATATTACCTTTAATAATTACTCCATCGCTTGGAATTCTATCACCTGATTGTAATATTACAATATCATTCTTTACTACTTCATCTATATTTATTTCTTTTATTTTTCCATTTCTTTTAACTTTGCATTTAATTTTTGATGCTTCATTTTGTAATCTATCAAATGCTTTTTGACTTCCGTACTCTGATATTGAAGAAATAAATGACGCAATAAATATGGCAATTACAATCCCTATTGTTTCATACCAATCAAAGTCTTTTATTAGAAATATTGTTTTTATGCCTAAAGCAATTAATAATATTTTAATCATAGGATCACTAAATGATTCTATTAATAAACTAAAAAATGTTTCTTTTTTTAATGTAGTTATAGAATTATTACCATATTTTTTTCTACTTTCTAATACTTGTTCTTCTGTTAATCCTTCCATATTTTTTATCATAGTTATTCCTCCCATAATAACTATATATAAAAAATTTTTTTATAGAATGATTTTTTATCGACAAAAAAAG
>CAKOYE010000095.1 GCA_934130485.1 uncultured Bacilli bacterium | reverse complement strand
CTTATATAAAAACATTTGAAAAATCAAATTGTTGTGTGGAAGTTGCACAAACTAAAGAACTTCCGATAATTGATATTATGTTGCCTTTGATATTTTTCATTTATTTTTTGATATTAAATTTAATAATAAATAAAATTAAAAAAAATTACTATAATATTTATTTTATATCCTTTTGCCCTGATTAAAATAGTTTAAATAAATTATATAATTAATTCTTTTTATATTTGTTTATTTATTTGTAACTCATAATTTATTAAAATTAAATTTTTTTGCCTAATATTATATGTATAATTAAATTATACATAATGCATATATAATAATAGATCTATCATATTTTGCATCGAGATGGATAACTATACATCTTTTTATATTTCAATGCAAAATATTTATTAATATTTTATACATATTTCTCCCCTTTTGATTAAGACTAATTAATAGGAGGGAAGTTTATGACAAAGAAAAACACTAGTAATCAGAAAATACATTGCGATGTTAATAGTTGTATTCATAACGATACAGATAAATGTTGTTGTGAGCTTGATGAAATAAAAGTTAGCTGTAATTGTTCTGAAGATACTGTAACTGAAAAAAAAGAAACCATATGTGAGAGTTTCGAGTGTAATTGTGGATGCAATAATAATAAAGCAGAGTAGGCCTCTTCTGATGTGAACCCAAATCGGTAGACATCTAAAAAAGCAAATGGAAAAATCAAGGGCGAACGAAGTGAGTTTATCTAGACCCTTGATTTTTTATTGCGTAATTATAATTGTTGTCAAAATAAAGTTTGTCTTTATTTGTTACTAATTAATAAATTAATCATATATAGAACATCTTCTGCATATTCAACAATATTTGAATCTGGTTCTCCAATACCTGGACATAATCTATTATATAATTCATAATTGTATCCATCATTATTTTTTAAATATTCTATAATAGCTTCCATTTTATATATTATTTCATTGTTATTTATCATTTTTCTTGTATCCTTTCTTCTTATTAATTTTCTTACCTTTTATTCTAGTTGTATTATAAAATTCAATCCATTCTTCAACTAATTGTATATATTCTTCTAAAGATGTGATATTATTGTTATACAAAGTTTCCTTTTTAAGGAGAGAGTGCCAACTCTCAATTGGAGAATCATCTATTGGGGTACCTTTTCTCGCCATAGAAATAGTTATACCATTTGATTCGCAGATAGCTTTGTATTCATAAGATGTATATTGGAATCCTTGATCACTATGCAAAATTATTCCAGATACATCTTTTCTTTTTGATATTGCATCGTTTAGTGTATCCATTACTAACTTATTATCATTCTTCTTTGATATTTTATAAGATACTACTTTTCTATCATATAAATCTATTATTGTAGATAGATAAGCTCTTGCACCTTTAAATATTAGATATGTTACATCTGTATCCCATACCTTATTTGGTGCATCTGTGTTAAAATTACGTTTTAATAAATTTGGCTTAACATTATCTTCAATCCGTTCATTCTTATTTTTCTTTTTTGCCTTTCTTATATATTCAGGCATTAAATTATACTTTTTCATTATTCTTAAAACCTTCTTTCCATTCATTACAACTCCATATTTAATTTTTAAGCCTTCCACAATTCTACGATAACCATATGTGCCTTTGGAGTCGTCAAATATTTCTTTAATTATTAAATAATCATAATAATCTGAGTCTTCCTTATTTCTATATTTATAATAAGTTTTTGGACTTATTTCTAATACAGCGCACATGTTATATAACTTATAATTATCTCTATAGAGATTTATAAAAGTTACTTTTTCTCTCGTTGTGCCTTGAGGAAGGCTCGGTATTTTTTTAATATTTCGTATCTTTCTTTGTAATCTTCACGCGTCAAATCCTTTTCTTTAGGACGACCTTTTTGTTCTGAAATAGTAGTTCCAGTTTTATTGTATTTAACAACCATAGTATGAACTGTACACCAACTAATGCCATATTAATTTGCCAAAGTTTGATAACTATATTTACCAGATAAATATTTATTTACTATTTCAGTTCGTTCTTCATCTGAAAATCTTCTGAATTTTTGTCCTTTTGAAGCCATTAGAAAACACCTCCTTTCGGAAGTGTATTCTACCATAATTTAACTTGTATTTGCTTTTTTATACTATCTACTCTAAGGGGTGCATTTCA
>CAKOYE010000094.1 GCA_934130485.1 uncultured Bacilli bacterium | reverse complement strand
GATAAAGGAAGATTAGCTACTAAAAGAGCCTGTCCTATGAATAAAAATAAATCAAATTGTGTTAACTGTAACCCATGCCAAATATTATCAGGATTTGGTGGTGCTGGAACATTTTCTGATGGAAAACTTAATTTTATTCCAAAAATTGGAAAATCTGATTTATTTAAATATATGTCGAGTGATGAAGCTTACAAATTAATTGACGATACTGAAGAGATATTTAATAAATTTAATATGGATAGCAAAATTTATCCAAGTAATAACGACGAAGCGATTGAAATAAAGAAAAAAATTGCTGTTACTGGTGCTAGATTATTACTTATTAAACAAAAGCATCTAGGTAGTGATAAATTACCGGAGCATATAATTAATTTTTCTAATTTTTTACAAGATAGTGGAGTTGAATTATTAGAATGTGCTAATGTAATAGATATAAATAGTGAAGAAAATGATGACAGTACTGTTAAATATATTATAAAAAAAGAAGAAATTACTGTAAAAGCTAAAAATGTTATTGTTGCACCTGGTAGAACTGGCGCTAAATGGGTACAAGAATTGGCTGATAAATATAAAATTCCTTATGTATCACAAAGTATTGAAATTGGTGTAAGAGTTGAGGTTAGAAAAGAAATAATGGAAGATTTGTGTAATATAATCTACGACCCAACGATATTTATAAAAACACCAACATATAATGATGAGATAAGAACTTTTTGTACAAATCCAGGAGGTTTTGTAGCAAAAGAAAATTACTATGGATATATATGTGTAAATGGGCATGCACTTAAAGATAAAAAATCAAATAATACTAATTTCGCCTTTATATCAAAAGTAAATTTAACTGAACCAGTTACAAATACACGTGAATACGGAGAATCAATTGCACGTATTGCAAATGTACTTGGAGATGGAAAACCAATTATTCAAACTTTAAAAGATTTAAAAATAGGTAGACGTTCAGAATGGCACAGAATCAATAAAGGTTTCATTGAACCAACATTAAAAGATTGCGTAGCAGGAGATTTAGCCTTAGTTTTACCATACCGAATAATTACAAATATATTAGAAGGACTTGATAAATTAAGTGAAATTATCCCTGGAATAAATAATGATGAAACTTTATTATATGGCCCTGAAATAAAATTTTTTAGTAATGAAATTACTACAAATAATAATTTTAAATTAGATAATTACAATATTTATTTTATTGGTGATGGTGCTGGCAAAGCAGGTAATATTGTTACAGCAGCAGCTACAGGATTAGTTGCCGCTAGAGATATAGTAAATAGAAAAAAGGCTTAATTGCCTTTTTTTCGTTGAATATTATAAGAATATTTTGTAACAAACTTTCTTGGAAGTAATCTAGTTACAAATACTCCGAGCTTTATTTTTATACCTGGTATTATTATAGTTTTTCTTTTAAACATTTGATTAATAGCATAAGAAGCAACATATGAAGCTGTTAGTGATTTTAAATTAAATTCTACACCTGCTGTTTTATTAAAATTTGTATCTACAGGTCCTGGGCATAATACACCAATATATACATTACTTTTATCTCGTCTTAATTCTTCATTTATAGCTTCTGTAAGATGCAATACATATGACTTTGTTGCATAATAAGTTGACATTAATGGACCTGGTAAAAATGCAGCCGACGAAGCAACATTTAATATATATCCTCTATCTTTTTCTTTAAAATCATGTAAAAATAATTTTGTTAAAGTATGAAGACCTTTTATATTAGTATCAATCATATCCATTTCTTTATCAATTTTTGTTTCAGTAAACTCACCAAAAAGTCCAAATCCAGCATTATTAACAACAATTTCAATATCTTCTTTTTTTACTTTGTTATATAACTTCATACAATTATATGTGCTAGATATATCTGTATCAAAAATTTCAACATTACCGCTTAACGTACTTGCAAATTTCTCGAGTTTTTTCTTATTTTTTGCAACTAATATAACATCATACCCCATATCATTTAAAATAATTGAAATTTCTTTTCCAATTCCAGAACTAGCCCCTGTTATCAATGCTTTCATCAAATCACCCCTTATAACAAACTATATTTATTATAACATAAATAGTTTTAAATTTTCTTATTAGTTAAATATTATATATTTTTTTACACTTTAATCTGTAAATATTTGAACCCAATACCTCTCACCATCAACTACTGCATACCCAATACCAATTTTTGAAAAATTAGATGAGATCATATT
>CAKOYE010000093.1 GCA_934130485.1 uncultured Bacilli bacterium | reverse complement strand
TAAACTGTTTAAAACTATTACTAATTTTTAATTATTTACGTATTAAAACATAAATGATATAATCATAGTTGAATTAGAAAAACTTTTATAAAGTTAGTATTAAGCGATATGAATGTGTAATTAAAAATATTCATTTAGTAGCAAACAATATAGAATATTATTTAATTAATATAGGAAGTGTTAATATGTTAGAAAAAATAAAAGAATCATGTAATTATGTTGCAAAAAACAGTAAATATGTATCAATCAATTATGATGTATTAGATGAATATATAAAAAATATTGATTTAAGAAATTTAAAATTTTGGCTTAGTAGTAACCCATATAATTTATTTGATATGGATATTGATAAAATAATTAATTTTATGTTGATATTTGACTCAATAGATTATTGTTTCTGGGGACAACCTAAATGGACAATAGAGACATTAGAGGGAAAAAAGGATGGTTGTGATGCTTTATTATATGCCTTATTAAATTACGTAAAGAAAATTGATAAAGTTGATTTCTCAAATGTTTCATTTAAAGAATTTTCTGATATATTAAAAGGTAATGTTGATATTCCATTTTTAAAGGAAAGATACGATACTGTTGTTTCAATATGTGATATAGTTAATAAAAAAATGAATGGTAATTTTTATAATTATATTAAGAATATTAATAATGACGATGAATTATTTGATATTATTATTAATAATTTTAATGCCTTTTACGATGTAAGAGAATATAATAATCAAAAAATATATTTTTATAAATTAGCTCAATTATTAACTTCTGATATTTTACATATAAAAGAACTTATTAATGGTACGAAAGTTGATTATAGTCATTTGGTAGGATGTGCAGATTATAAAATACCACAAACTTTAAGGGCACTTGGAATAATAGAATTTAATTGCTTATTATCTAAAATAGTAGATAATAAGCAATTAATAGATGAAAATTCAATGTATGAAGTAGAAATAAGGGCAAATATGATTGAAGTTATTGGTTATATTAATTCAAAATTAAAAAACACTTGTTCTATTGATATAAATGATTATTTATTCTTAGCTTCTAAGAATGTTAAAGATATAGTAAAACCATATCATTTGTGTAAAAATAAAAATTATTAAAAATTATTTTTGAAAATAAAAGATTAATAGTAATCAATATATATCAGTGTATTATTCAGTGGGTAATGGTATATTTAATATTGATAAATCAATAGAGGATATAAAATGTATAATAGATATGGAACTAAAAGAGAAAATAAAAGATGAAAAAGGTATTATTCGAAACAGAAAATGAAAGTAATGTTATAGGGTTTCTTTGTAAATATTTATAATTAGTTTAACTATATATTTAAATACATTTTTGAAGCTTAACATTAAATTAAAGGAGATTTTGTATGAATAAATATTATTTAGAATTTTTAGAAGAATTAGTTTATAATTTAAGGGAATATGAGGATTCATCTTGGAGTGATTGGATGCAGAAAAGCATTTTGCTTTTTCAGCAAAATGCTGATTTAAACTATTTCTTTAGGGCATTTGGTGGTATGGGAAGTTTTAATGATAATTATTTTTCTAGTATAACAATTGAATTAACAAATATTACTTATAAAATAGCAACTTCATTACGTGATAATAGACAAGATAGTATTTTATCTATTATGGATAAAGAACAAAAAAAATGCATTTATAATTGTAGCTTGAAACATGCAACAGAGTTTGATCAAGATTGCTTAAATTATATAAACTATCTTATTGAGAATTATAATTCAGAAAATTTACATGTTATAACAGAAAAATATAGGAATGATAAAAATATGAATACTTTAAAAAAATAAAGAGTAGTTAAAATATGTAAAGAAAGCGGATATTTTAATGTAACACTTTTTTATATAACTGAACAAAAGGAGGAAACTTTAATCATAATTTAGTAAGAATATTAAATGTAAGAGATTATGTTACAATAAATGAATTAACAGTTTTATATTTTAAATAATGTAGGGAAAATAAAGAACAAAGCGTTGAGCCAAATGAATGAAAATAAAATAAAAAAAAGAAACTACTATAATAAAAAATGTAAAGGGATGATAAATTTGGCAAAAGATTTAATAATAAGAAGTAACAGTGCAGAATTTTTAATTTTTGAAAGACAAACACATGATAAAGGAATTCAAGTTAGATTTGAAGATGGTGATTTATGGTAAACAAAGAAAGCTATTGGAGAACTTTTTAATGTGGACAGAACAGTAGTTACTAAGCATATTAAAAATATATATTCCGAACTT
>CAKOYE010000092.1 GCA_934130485.1 uncultured Bacilli bacterium | reverse complement strand
AAGCAAGCACTTTATGAGACATTATTGATGACAAATAAATTAACTCATCATCTTCTTTTAGTCAGTGATTCTTGTGAAAATTATTATAAAGAACTAATGGAAAATTATATTAAGAATGATGAAAGACTATCTGAAAAAAACCAAGAATTAAATCCATTGGAATGGACAAAATTAATGAATAACTATAAAAACACAGCAGAAGAAATTGTCTTAAATGAATATGTTTTTATATAAATAATCTTCAAAAAAGAGGAAAAAATTATCAGAATAATTTAATCCTCTTTTTTGCTTTTTTTGAATATGGGAATAAAATCTATGTCTAGCCAGCACTGAATTTGTACTCCTATACAAATTCTGATATGGGAAAAACCCAAACCCTTTTTAATAATAAATAAACAATTTGAGTTAAAATATGGAAATATAGTTTGATATATAGTATAATAGAAATATAAAATCATTAACTTATTCAAAAATTTTTAGGAGATGATTAGATGAATCAAAAGAAGAATATATTTTTAAGTTTTCGTCCTGAATTTTTTCGACCTATTTTGTATGATATAAAGAAATATGAATATAGGAAAAGATTTTGTGACGAACCAACTTGTGCATATTTATATTTAAGTTCGCCAGTAAAAAAAGTTATTGGCATAATGCAACTAGGAAAACCAATTCATATGGATCAAATAATTGAAAATTATGATGTAAATAGCGTAATTTATTCTAGAATAGAATCATGCTTAAATGGTGGTGAAAAATTTGCAATTCCAATTGAAAGTTTCACATTATTTAAAACACCTGTTCATGTTGATACACTGAAAAAATTAGATGAACATTTTACAATTCCACAATGCTATCTAAATTTAGAAAATTATCCCATTATATTTAATTATTTAAAACTGCAAGAATGTTATGATATTGAGTTTGTTAATTCTCACAATCAAATCTATGAAAACAATTTTGCAATGACTTGTAAAGAAATGGAACAAACAAAAGAATTTGATGAAAAAGATAAATTATATACATCGCAGAAAAAATATAGTATAGTTGAGTGCGGATACATTACAAAAAAATTAAGGAGATGATTAAATTATGAAAAATGTGTATTATCCTCTTGCAGGAATGAATTATGTTATAGACGATTTAGCAGAAATTATCAAAAATAAAATGGATGCAAAAGAAGAAATTAATTTATGGCTTTCAGCGCAAGTAAATTGTTACCCACATGTTGGAACACTAACAAATTTTATTTCAGCATTTGCTTTGGCTAAACATTTAAAAGAGTATTATAATAAACCAGTAAAAATAATTGTAGAGTTGTTAGAAAGCGTTACTGGTGAAGAAAAAATAATTAATGGACATAAATATTATAAAAACCTGGATTCTGTTGTTACAGTTGAAGGAACTACTATAAAAGATAAATTTTTGCCATACTTTATAGATATTTTAGAAAGACTAAAAAAACTAGATAATATAGATTATAAAATTTTGTTTTTCTATGATTATCAGAAAAATCCATTAGTTAAAAAATCTCTTATAAAAGTAATGAATAATTATGATTTATTAAAATATACTTTAGATCCCAAAAATGGAGAAATAAGATTAAGATTCCCTTGTCCAAAATGTGGATTAACTGAAAAGCATATTTTAAATACAAAAATTGAAAGTATAAATGAAAATTCGCTAGAAATGTCATCTGTATGTCCTAAACATGGACTATATAAAACAAAAATTGACAGTAAAAGTACTGATAAGTTTGATATGAATGTACCTTTAAGATATTTAGTAAAAATACTTTATTTTCTTGAAACTGACAAACTGAATAATACTTTAAGTGTTATAGTAGATGGTGGTGACTGGTCAGGAATGTGGCCGTTAAGAGTTTATATGGAACCTCTTTTAAAATTAGGTATTACAGATGTTCCTAGTATTATTTATACACCAACTATTCTTGATTGGTCTGGAAGTAAGTTATCAAAAAGAATGTATGTAGGTAATTCTGCATATAGAGAGTATTTAAAAGAAGGCTTAATTAATTATTCTGAATTTTACAATCAATATGGAGAAATTGGATTTCAAAGACTTTATAATGAAATAAACAAATGGGTTTTAGAACCCAAAAAATTTATTAGAGATTACACAATTGAATATATAGATGCTATATTAAATGATGAAAAGATTAATTTTATATAATTTTAATCTTAAATTCTATTGAAATATTTTATCTTATTATTCTATAATAAATATAGAAAGAGAACTTAGTTCGTAACTTGTATGTGATTCGCTCCATAAGATAAAATCGTCGCACCAATGTGACGTTAATGATTAAATC
>CAKOYE010000091.1 GCA_934130485.1 uncultured Bacilli bacterium | reverse complement strand
ATTATTCTATAGCTATCAGCATTATGATTATATAAACCAATTGTTTGAAATTCTTTATCAATCATTTTTATCACCCCTATATATTACCATCAATTTATAATTTTATCTGCATCCATTATTTAAATATTATAATTTTCATTTACTTAATTTTTTAACAAATCCAGAATTTATTTCTTCTTTAGAATAAACTTTATTTTCATCTAATGTATTTAAATAAGATCTTACTCTATTTAATATTTCTATTTGCTTCTTTATTTTATTTTTTTTATCAATTATTTCATTTTGTAATTTTTGATCTGTATTTTCATTGAACCAATTAATTTCTATTTCTTCTAATAATTTTATTTGTTCTTCTGTTAATCTTGATGTTCCTTTTCCATTATATGCGGTTCTTTGATTATTCAACCAAAGACCTAAACTAACTCCTGATTCGTCATATTTATAACCATCTATTGTTTTAAATTTAGAAGTTATTTTTAAATTTCCATAATGATCATAATAAATTTTGGCTAAATTATAATTTTTTAACCATCTTACATCCTTATCATCTTTTGAACTTTCAAAATTCATCCCTAGTTTTTCTAACAATTCTATTTGATCTTTCGATATTCTAGAAGTACATTTTCCATTATAGGCACTTTTTTGAGTATTTATCCAACTACCTAATCTAACACCTTGTCCATCATATTCATAACCATTTTTTGTTCTAAAATTAACTGGTATATTTACATTTCCATAATGATTATAATAAATTTTAGCTAAATTGTAATTTTTTAACCATCTTGTACCCCTTGTATCACCAAATTCCATTTCTATTTCTTCTAATAATTTTATTTGATATTCTGTTATTTTTAAATTTATCTTACCTCTACCTCTATATGCCTGTCTTTGAGTATTTATCCAACTACCTAGTTTAACACCTTGTTCATCATATTCATAACCATTTCTTGTTTTAAAATTTCTAGAAATTTTTGAATTTCCGTAATGATCATAATAAATTTTGGCTAAATTATAATTTTTTAACCATTCAGTTTCTCTCGTTTTTTCAAAATTCATTCCTATTTTTTTTAATAAATTTGCACGATATTTTAATATTCTATTATTCAATTTACAATTATATATATTTTTTTGAATATTTATCCAATAACCTAAACTAACACCTAATTCATCATATTCATATCCATTTGTTGTTTTAAAGCTTTGTGGTATTTCTAAATTTCCATAGTACTCGTGATAATCTTTTGCCAAATTATAATAATATTCCCACAAAGCATCAGTTCCATTTTTAATATCAATATTTTTATTCACTATATCACTTCCATTTAAATTTTTCGCTTCTATTTTATCACATTAAATTTTTTAGTCAAGGTAACGCAAAAAAAAGGTAAAAAAACCTTTTATATTACAATAGCAAATAGATTCCCAGATCCTTTATTTACTAATTTAGATAAAGTTTGTTGTAATTTATATCTTGCGTTTTCAGGCATCATAGATAGTTTTGCTTGAATTCCTTCTTTTACAATTACATCTAAACTTCTACCAAATATTTCACTTTTCCAAATATTACCTGCTTCGGAATCCTTATCTTTCATTAAATAATCAATTAATTCTTTACTTTGAATTTCTGAACCTATAATTGGTTCAAATGTTGATTCTACATCTACTCTAATCATATGTATAGAAGGAGCAACCGCTTTTAATTTAATACCATATCTACTACCTTGTTTTATTATTTCTGGTGTATCTAATTTCATATCAGCTAATGTTGGAGATGCAACACCATATCCTGTTGTTTTAACCATTTTTAAAGCAACCTTAATTTGATCATATTCTTGTTTTGCTTCATTGTAATCTTGAAATAAAGTTAGCAAATCTGCTTTATTTTCTATATTTATACCAATAATTTCTTTAAGTACTTGATTATATAATTCACTTGGTGCATCAAGTGTAATAGTAACTTCACCAGTTGAAGTATTTACTTCGGATAAATATGCCTTACTAATATATTCTGAACCAGTAAAATATGAAGTTATATTTTCTATATCTCTTAATTTATCTATTTCAATTACACTTTCACGTATTTTTTCAATATAAATTTTCTTTAACCAATTGTTAGGTGCTAAACAAGCGATCCATTCAGGCATATTAAATTTGACTTCCATAACAGGAAATTCGTATAAGGCTTCTCTTAAAATTGAATAAATATCTCTTTCTGTCATATTTTCGATGCTAATTGGTAAAACTGGTACACCATATTCTGTATTTAGTTTTTCTGCTAATCTTTCTGTTTCTGGTAACATTGGATGTGTAGAATTCATAACAACTATAAATGGTTT
>CAKOYE010000090.1 GCA_934130485.1 uncultured Bacilli bacterium | reverse complement strand
TTCTTTATAAAATAATTGAAAGAATTATAAAAAAAGCATTTGCTATAAGAGTACGAAAAACAAATCAAAAGAGACAGGAAACATTAGTAAGTATAATTAATAATGTTATTAAATATTTTATGATTATAGTTGCATTGTTAATGATTTTAGATGTTTTTGGAATTGATACTAAAACACTTGTAACTTCACTTGGTGTTGTTGGTCTTGTAGCAGGTTTAGCTGTTCAAGATTTGTTAAAAGATTTTATATCTGGAATGTCAATTATTTTTGAAAACCAATTCTATGTAGGTGATACAATTGAAGTTAACGGTTTTAAAGGAGAGGTTATTCATTTAGGACTTAAAACAACAAAATTAAAATCATATACTGGAGAAGTAAAAATCATTGCAAATCGTAATATTACAGAAGTAGTTAATTACAATTTAGCCAATTCACTAGCAATTGTCGATTTTCAAATTGCTTACGAAGATAATAATGAAAAGGCAGAAGAAATATTAAAACAATTATGTAAAAAATTAACCAATGAATTAAAAAATATAAAAGGATCTGTAAATTTATTAGGTATAACAAAATTAGATTCATCTGGTGTTGAATACCGTATTACAGTTGAAACTGTTCCACTTAAACATTATGAAATTGAAAGAGAAATATTAAAAGCAGTAAAACTTGAACTAGAACAAAATAATATAACAATACCATATCCACAGTTGGTGATTCATCATGAATAAAGAGTATAAATTAGGAAGTATTGTTGTTATGAAAAAACAACATCCATGTGGAACTAACGAATGGGAAATAACAAGAGTTGGTGCAGATATTAAAATAAAATGTATCGGTTGTGGTAGATCTATAATGTTACCTAGAGTGGAGTTTAATAAAAAATTAAAAAAAGTAATTACATTTTAAAAAGGAAGGATAGAAAATATTATACTTTGTATATATTTGAGTGAGTATTATGAATAAAAAGAAGAAATCAATATTTTTAGGTCCAGTAATTATGATTATAATATTAATTGCAATAATTATGATTGCAAGCGCAATTTTTTCTATATTCCAAGTTGGTGGACAAGTAACTAGTATTTCTAATGGTACACTTGAAACATCTTTAGTTACTGTTAATAATTTACTAAGTAGCGCAGGTATAAAATTTATTTTAAGTAATGCCATTACAAATTTTCAAAAGTTGTCACCAGTTATTTTACTAATAATCGTTCTACTGGGAATTGGTATATGTGAAAAAAGTGGTTTATTTAAAATTGTTTTTAGTAAATTAAAAAAAGTTCCAACTCCAACACTTATATTTTTTACGATATTCTTAAGTGTTATTTCATCTATTATTGGTGAAAATAGTTTTATAATTTTAATTCCGGTAGTAGGTATTGCTTATAAGTATGCGAATAGAAACGCTATGATGGGTATTTTAATTTCTTTTATATCAATTTGTTTAGGGTATGGATTTGGATTAATATTCAATTATGATGATTATTTACTTGGAACATTAACAGCCGCTTCTGCAAGTTTGGATGTTGATAAAAATTATAAATATCAACTATTATCAAATATTTATATGTTAATAGCGTTTACTTTTATTTTTTCAGTACTTGGTTCAATCATAATTAATGCCTTTTTAGTTCCAAAGTTTGAAGTAATAAAAAAATATGAAAAGGAAGAAACGATTGAATCTAAGAAAGGACTCCTTTTTTCAACAATAGCGTTTATTGTAATGTTACTTATTGTTGTATATATGATTATTCCAGGTCTTCCTGGATCAGGACTATTATTAGATAAGAATTCAAATATTTATATTGCTCAGTTATTTTCAAATAATTCCCCATTTTCTAATTCATTAATATTTATATTTAGTATAATTATGATGGTTTGTGGATTAATATATGGCCGTATTTCTGGAAATATAAAAAATACAAATGAGTTTAGTATAGGTTTAGGATATAGTTTTGATAATTTAGGTTATGTATTTGTATTGTTATTTTTCTTTTCACAGATGATTGCATTATTAGACTGGTCAAATATAGGAACTGTTTTAGGAACTATTATAATTGATAAAATAAGTCTATTGCAATTATCTGGAATATTATTAATTATAATTTTCTTTTTAGCAATAGTCTTTATAGGAATATTTATACCATCAACATTAACGAAATGGACAATTGCATCACCAATTATCATCCCTCTTTTTATGAGAGCAAATATAACTCCAGATTTTACACAGTTTATATTTAGAGTTGCTGATGGAATTGGAAAATGTATAACACCTATGTATATATATTTCTTTATAATGATGGCGTTTATGCAAAAATATAATTACGATAATGAACATAA
>CAKOYE010000089.1 GCA_934130485.1 uncultured Bacilli bacterium | reverse complement strand
TCATTAAACTCTCCACAATTAAATATAACGTTATCTACTTTAAAATTATTTACTAAATTAATAGCTTCTCCCATATGATCGTAATCTCCATGAGTTAAAATTAAATAATCAATACTTTTTATTCCGACAGATTTTAAATATGGTATTGTTTTACTTAATGAAATAGAATAACTATTACTTTTATTTGAATAATTAATAATACCACCAGTATCTATTAAAATGTTACCCTTATTATGTGGCATACTAATTAAATTTAAATCACCTTGTCCAACATCTATGAATGTAACTAATAACTTATTATTAAAAATTAATATATTATTATGAATAATTATTACAATTATTAATAATATAAAACAATGATATTTTTTAACCCTTACTGAATATAAAATAAAGGTAATAAAAATATAATATAAAATAAAAAAACAAATATTAATATAACTTAATGAAATATTAAATATTTTTATTTTATTAAATAATAATGATAATCCCTCTAAAATAGATATAAAAAAAGTTAATATTGGTGATAAAAATTCAAAAATAAAAGTTAACAAACTTAAAGGAAAAACTATTATAGATACAAAACTTACAAATATTAAATTTAAGAATACTGATAAAATATTTATATTAAAAAAATTATTGATGACTATAGGTAATCCAGCTAAAAATGAAATTAATGATGTCATAAATAACTTAATAAAATAATTTTTATAGTTATTTACTATGTCACTAAAAGCTATTAAATAAAAAGTAACAATAAAACTAAATATAAATCCCAAATCATAAATATAATAAGGATTATATATTAAAAATAAACAACAAATTATAATTAATAATTGATACGTTTTTATATTAAAATTAAATTTTTTATTTATATAACACATAATAAATAAAAAATTTGCTCGCATTATTGATGGCGTAAAATTTGTTAAAAATGAATATATTAGTAAAAAAATAGTTACAATAAAATAATTTATAAAATTAGCTTTAATTAATTTATTTAAAATAAACAATATAATTGATGTAAACAAAGTAATATGCATACCAGATATACTAAATAGATGACTTATTCCATTGATTTGATAACTTTTTTTTACTTGCGCATCAATAAAAGATGAATCACCTAAAATAAATGTATATAAATAATCACTATTTTTTGATTCATTTATTTTACTTATAATTATATTTTTTAACTTATATTTTATAGAAATTTGTGTATTGATTATTTTTAAATTATTTGCCTCAAAAATCCAATATATTTTTTTGCTTTTCAAATAATTTCTATAATTAAACAAATTAAAAACAGTATTTTTATTCGGTAATTTAAAGTTACCTGTAATCTTAATTTTACTTCCTAATAGATAATTATTATATATAGATTCAATATCATTTTCATCTTTTGCATAATAATTCACTAATATCTTTTCACTAGCTAATAATTCAATACTAATTTTATTATCACTTACTTTAATTGAATTAATTATGCCAATTATTTCTTGTTCAGTTCCATTATATTTTGATTTTGAAAAAAATAAATTACCATATAATACATAAAAAAATGTAAATAAAATTAAGAAAATATATAAATATTTAGATTGTAATATTATCTTTAATTTTTTCAAATAATGCTTCACCTATACCAGACACATTTAAAATTTCTTCAATGCTAGAAAATAATCCATGTTCATTTCTATATTCAATAATTGAACGAGCTTTTGATTCTCCAATACCAGATAAGCTTGTTAATTCTTCTACAGTTGCATTATTAATTGAAATTTTAGAAGAATTAATTTCATTTGTCTGATTATTAGATAAACAAGCATCATTACTTAAAGATGGACAATTGCACTCCTTTTCGACATATTGAATTAATATATTTTTACCCCTCATCTCATTTACTTCCTCAACAGTATAAACAACAATAACCATTTCATCAAATAAATTTTTGCTCAAATTTATAACAGATGTATCGGCATTTTCAAGTAATCCCCCACTTTTATTAATAGCATCTATTACTCTTTCTCCTTCTATAAAACTATAAACTCCAGGGTTAACTACAGCACCTTTTATATTTATTTTTTTATCATAATTAATATTTTCGTCAATTAATTTTTCATCATTTTTTTCTATTAAATCACTATTAATAACATTTTCTGTTTTATTTTTATATAGCTGAATAAAAATGAATAAAACTAAAAAAGGTATTAAAATTATAATTATCTTTCTATAATATTTTTTTAAATATATCATATAATCACCTCATTATAAATATATATATAAAATATTATAAATTCCTTTTTAAACAAAAAAAAATTAGTTAAAACTAAATTTTTTGGTTGTATTATAAATAGTGTTGGTGAGTGTAAATCACTACACTATTTTTATTTAAAAAAAGGACATAAGTT
>CAKOYE010000088.1 GCA_934130485.1 uncultured Bacilli bacterium | reverse complement strand
CAAGCCGCAATCAAATCTGGGGATAGAAAGTAATTTACTTAAAATACTGTAAATCCAATGATTATATAAAAAACTAAAAAAATGAAAGTTTAAACATTCTTACTTTCAATTTTAAATTGAAGTAAAAATATTATTTTAAAGATTGAAATAAAAGGAGATATTCTATATTTAGATTCACCATATAACACTAGAAAATATGATACAAATTATCATATGTTAGAAACGATATTATTATATGATGAACCAAAAACAAAGGGAATAACTATTGTTAGATGTGAAACTCAAAAAAAATCAAAATATTGTATAAAAAAGGATGCTGCAATTGCCTTTGAAGATCTCATAAAAATGCTAATTTTAAATATATTCTTTTAAGTTATAATGATGAGGTAATAATAACAATAGAAGATATAAAAAGAATAATGTCAAAGCATGGTAAATATAGATGTTATGAAAAAAAATATAAGAGATATAAAGCTGATAAAAAAAATTACAAAAAAATTTTACAATTGAATATATTCATTGTTTAGAAAAGAATATTAATTTAAAAGATGTAAAATAATATTCTTAGTATTTATTATGATTAGTCAAGATATATAAATCTTGATTTTTTTATTAAATAATCAATTAATGAATAGTTTGTATTGACATAAGTAAAAATAATGATATTATAATAATGCTTTTTGGAGGATTTATGACTGATGTTTTTTTATGTGATTTAAAAAATTTGAAGAAATATGAACCAAATATTGAACCACGTAACGAAATTTATATAAAGAATAATATTCTATATAAATTTTATAATAGCGAATGTTTTAATGATTATGAAAATAATAAAAAAATGAAATTAAGATTTATTAATAAATTACTTGAATTAAAACTTGATAATTGTGTTATACCAAATGGTAAAATTTTAGATAATGACAATTTTGTAGGTGTCTATATGAACTATTATAATGATTATTTTAACTTATATGATTTACTACAGATAAATATTGATTATGATACTAAGTTAAATTTACTAAAGAAAATAAATATCACGTTAAAAAATATACATAAAAATAATATTGTTCATGGGGATATACATTTAGGAAATATTATAACAAATTTAGAAGATATAAAACTAATTGATTTAGATGAATCATATTTTGCATTCAACAAATTTGATATGAATCTTGATATTAAAAATTTAATGGGAGTTATTATATCTATTCTTTATGATTTTGATTTTGAAAATAATATTCCATTTACTAAAGTTGAACAAAGGGAATATATAGAAAATCTTTTAAACGATATAGGTGCTGACTCTAATTTTAAAGATTTATTTAAAAGTATTTTTTATTTTGGTGATAGCGATGAAATAATATATCCTGATGAATTTTTAAATTATATTGATATAGAAAAAATAAAAAATGACAAGAAAAAGTTAAATAAAAAATTAAAATATTAAATTTTGTTGAAATAAAATAATTTATGAATTATAATAACTTTGCATTGAAGAAAAGTTGTGATTATATGAAACTTGAGGACGTAATATTTATTGATAATTTACCAACAATTGACTTGCACGGTTTTGATTCAGAAACTGCAAGGGTTGCTATAAATGATTTTATAAGTGATAATTATAAAATGAAAAATAATCTAATAATCATTATTCATGGAATTGGTAGTGGAACATTAAGAAAAGTTACTTTTGATGCATTGTCAAAAAATAAGAAAATTCTAAAATTCAAAACATATTATTATAATAATGGTTGCACAATTGCTGAAATAAATATAAATAATGTCGAAAAGTGTTGACAAAAAAATATATGTGTGTTAAGATAGGCAACATAACTTTTAAAGAAGGGGGAATTTTCTATGTATGAAGAAAGAAAAGACAGTTTTTCATTAAGAGATATAGTGTTACAAGTACTATTTGTCGCTTTATTTGTTTTTATCTTGATGTGGCTTTTTCCAACAAAAAATTTTGTTACTAACTATGTTGATGACAAAATTGGTGATGCTGTAAAAGAAGCATTGAGTGATTATGAATTTGGTGGTGGAATAAATAGTGAAGCTTTCGCTAATCAATTATTTAATCAAAATGTTATGATGATGAAAGATGGTGCAAAAGATTACTTTACACTATCAAGATTGCCAGAAAAAAATGGTGATCAAGTAAAAATTACTTTAAAACAAATGCTTGAAGAAAAAATTATATTACCTTTTGTTGATAGTAATGGTGAAAAATGTAATGTTGAGGAATCATATGTTTTAGTTACAAAAACAGATACAGAATATTTAATGAAAGTTAATTTGAAATGTTCTGATTATGAAGATTATTTACTAGTACATATGGGATGTTATGACTATTGTTCAACAACAATATGTGAAAGTAAGACACCTGTTAATCCATCAAAAGGTGGAGAAGAACCTACACCTAC
>CAKOYE010000087.1 GCA_934130485.1 uncultured Bacilli bacterium | reverse complement strand
TATAGAAATTTTACTGAAAATGATTATAAGATGATTGGTGAAAGTTTTAGTTTAAGTGCAAAAAAGAATAATATGACAGTTCAAACTTGTTTCGAAGAAAAAAATTTGACTGAGTATGGGTTTAAAAAGGAAGAGTGTTTATCTCATACATTAGCATTTAAATTAACAGGTAAGACTAATTTTAAATCATGGACTGCAAGAAAAGGTGGTAATTGTAACTGTGTTCAAATGGTTGATATAGGCGCATATAATACTTGTTCCCATTTTTGCAAGTATTGTTATGCTAATTATGATGAAAAAATGGTAAAAGAAAATGTAATTAAACATGATAAAAATTCATCTTTATTAATTGGTAAATTAGAAGAAGATGATGTTGTAAAGAGAAGATATAATTAATTGCTTGAAGAAAGTAATAAAGTATGATATTATGAAGTTGAGTTAAAGAAATCTCTGAAGTAAGTCTAGTTTAAATTATATGTTTAAAAAAATATAATAAAAGAATAGGAGAAAAAAGATGAATAATTTTAATAAAGAAATAGAAAGAAAAAAAATTGTTAAAACTAAATTAAATTATATGTCTGCTGTGGATCCAAAATCAGAACCAGTTAGTAGAATCCCAGTTAGTAGTTCAAAATTAGAAGAATTAGATAGAAGTATTCGTGAAAAAAGTAGACAAAATCATTTAAATGATCACAATTTAGAAAATGATGAAATTTATTATTCTAGTGACTCATTAGAAAAAGGTCCAATGTTAGTAAAAAGAATGAATTGATTCTTTTAATTATTATATTCAAAAATAAAGTATAGATTATGATTGTTATGGTATTGAAAAAAATAAAACTACCTAAAAAACTAAAAACATCCTCCTCGAAGTAACTGATGAGTCTCTATCAGATAAAAATGTTGTAATAGTGCAGGGTATGAGCGGTAGTCCCATTATACAAGGAGATAATATCATCAGTGCAGCCAACTACGTATTAGTAGATAAAACCAATAAAGAATATGGAATATTTATAGCTAACATGTTAGAAGAAGCAGAAAACTAGGAGTTAATCCTAGTTTTATTATTATTAATTATTTTTTAATTTTTTTAAAAGTATTTCTAACTGACATACCAGCATCATCCAACCCATTATAACATTCATTATATATAATGTCATTAACCTCATCATATTCTTCTTGTGAAATAGTAGTACCAAGAAACATTTTTTGATACAATGACAATTCTTTTATTTCTTCTGGTTCAGGAATACTTTCAGTAATATCTACCAGTCCTTGCTTTTTAGAATATTTATACTTATTATCATTACTATATATACGATTATATGATAGGGTCGTTTCATTATAACACTCTAATGGTGATAAAAACATTTCATTATGATCCAGTTCATAATAACCTAGTAAATATTCAAGTTCAATTAACTTAGGAAATTTTAATAAATCTTTATTTTTATAAACTGAAGATAATATTTGATGAGCTATCCAACTACCAGTAATATTAGAGTATCTTTCTTCTGGAAATAAATCATGATGTTTGTGATAGAAATTGTTGTTTAAAACTAAGTTATCAAAACCACTATTCAAAATAGGGTAGTCTTTCATATTATCATGTACTAAATAAGTAAATCTAGCATGTGTTAATTCATGAAAAATAACTTCCAAAAAAGCAAAATATCTAAAAAATTGCTCATTACCGATATTACTAACATTATAATATTTCTTAGACTCTTTTTTACTAATTTTAGAATCCATATAGATAGAATTAAAATTAATACGAATTGTTTTATCTTTTCTAACAAACGCTCCCAAGTATCTAGGATTTATTTCTACTTGAAGATAATCAACTACTGGCATCTCATTTTCTAAATATGCATCTAATATTCTTGCTATTAATTTTTTATCAATTGCTTTTCCTGATTTTTTATGATCATAAATAATTTTTGCTATGTCATCTATCATTCTATACTCATTAATAAGTCCAGTATTAATTAAATCATCTAATTCTTTTTTCATATATAACCTCACTTAGTCAGCTATTATAACAAATAATTAATTACATTACAATATAAAATATATTGAAAAAAATAAAAAAATATGATATTATGAATACAGATGAAGGAAACTTCATAAAATAAAAAAGGATACGTTTGATTGTGCGAATCAAATGTAATCCCTTTTGTGGATGGCATCTGAAATAAGCTTAGCTTAAATCAGATGTTTTTAATTACTTTAGTAATAATAAAATTATTATAATAAGTAATAGTAATATTATGATAAATTGAGCTTTTCTCTTTTTGTCATAGTATCACCGCCTTTCGTAACCCCCTGATGAGGTTCCAAAAGGTAAAACATCTGATATTTCAAACGTATCGAAGTTAATTATAGCAAACAAATGTTTAATTATCAATAAAAAGTTAATAAAAAATTAATAAAACAAGCCTTAAAAAGCTTGTTTTCATATGCTAAAAATGGAGAGTATAATTTGTTAGTTGCATC
>CAKOYE010000086.1 GCA_934130485.1 uncultured Bacilli bacterium | reverse complement strand
GAAAAAAATGCAAAAGACATTTATGTTGAAAGACCATTAGCTGATATAGATAATTTATTAATGTCAGAAAATAATGAACACGAGCAACAAAATACAAATGTAGTTGATTCTTTTAACGAGCAACCTGTAGAACCTGTTCAACAAAATAAATTTTTTACAATGTTTGCTCCAGAAGAAACTGAGGTAAATACTGAAGAAGTAAATGATACAAAAGACGATGAAGTATTTAATTTTACTCCATCTATAGAAAGTAATAATTCTTTAAATCAATTTTTAACAGAAGAAGAACCAGTTACAACAGAAAATAATATTAACAACGTTGAAAGCACAGTAACACCTGAATTTTCATTTAATAATATTGATACGATAAATAACAATATTAATGATGCATCAGAAATTTTAAATAATACTCCAGAAGTAAAAACAGAGGAAATATTTGAATCTGCACCAATTACTGAATTAAATTATTCTAATGAAGATTCTATAGAAGAAATAGATGATGAACCAAAAATAATTAATTATCCTGCAGATAATATTCTTGCAGAATCAGTAAGAAAAGAAGATGTGTTAGAAACAAAACAAGAACAAACTTCAGATGAATCAGTAGTTGACTTAAAAACTGTAATCAATACAATCAGAAACTGTGCTGATACAATAGAAAAATATGGTTTTGCACTTGAATGTGAAGAATATGATTTTGAAGATATGTATCAAGTAATTTTCAAAATTCAAAAAAATGATAAATATTAAAAGAATATACTTTATTGTATATTTCTTTTTATATAAAATAAATTGGAGGTAAAAAATGAAAAAAGATAATAAAAATAAAGAAAAAATTAAAATTACAAACAACATAAAAAAAGAAGTAAATGAATTTAAAACTTTTATTTCTAGAGGAAACGTTGTTGATATGGCAATAGGTGTTATAATTGGTGGAGCATTTGGAAAAATTGTTTCAAGTATTGTAAATGATATATTAATGCCACTAATCGGAATAGTATTAGGTGGACTTGATTTTAGCAGTTTAAGTATCAAAATTAATGATGCTACTATTGCTTATGGAAATTTTATCCAAACAATCGTTGATTTTTTAATAATTGCCTTTTGTATATTTGCAATGATTAAAATATTTGAAAAATTCAAAACAAAAGAAGAAAAAAAGAAAGAAGAACCAGTAAAAAGTTCTGAAGTTATTCTTTTAGAAGAAATAAGAGATTTACTAAAAAATAATAAATAGTCAAAGTTTCATTTATTATCAAATTTATCACTTGTAATATCTGTTAATAAAATGATATATTAATTATATACATTTTAATTACATATAGAAAAAATTATGAAATAGATGTAAAGATGAGAATGATATATGCCAAAAATAAGTGTTATTATATCAATTTATAATTTTGAAACAATGTATCTCAAGTATAGCTAATCAAACCATGAAAGATATAGAAATAATAGCAATTAATGATGGATCTATAGATAATGACTTAAACATATTAGATAGTATGTCACAACAATATAAAGGTAAAATAAAAATATTTGACAAAGAAAATGGTGATGCAAGTTCTGCTAGAAATATTGGAATAGAAAATGCAATTGGTAAATTTATTAAATTTGTGGATGCTGATGATTATTTGGGTATAGATGCTTTGAATAAAATATCACAAGAGAATAATGTTAAACTGGTTAGAGGAAATTATTAAACTATAATAGGACCAATTAAAATGGAAGATAAATTCGTTTTAATAATAAAAAAGGTAATAAAATTGTAAATGTAAGAGAAAACAAAGATTATATTTTGACAGAAACTCCGAGAATTGGTAATAGACTTATAAGTCGTGATTTGATAGGTGATTTAGGATTTCCAGAAAAACAAAATGGGAAGATTTAGCCATAATTCCTATTATTGTAGCTAACTCAGAAAAACTATTTAATATTGATGAATTTGTTTATAATTAGTAGAATCAATATTAATACTACAGTAAAAGATTTTATTAATAAAATTCCAAATATTTTAGATATATTTAAGTGTTTAGGAAGTATCGAGAGTAAGTTGAAATCATTATGATTGTCAGAATAATACAATAACCAAATTGAAAGCTTATATATTCTACATACATTATTTAGAATTGAAAAAGCTATGCTTTTGGTTAATCTTCAGCATTAAAAAAAAGAAATAGTAATAAGTTCTTTACTAGGAATTTTAGAAGTAAAATACCCATATTGGTATGAGAATAAAATTATACAACAATATAGAAAACGAATAGATTATTTGATTTTCATATGAGAGTATTAGGTAATTTTATAAATGAAAAATATAAAAATATGGATAGTGAAACAGCAGAAGCAAATATATAAAAATATGGATAGTGAAACAGCAGAAGCAAATATATTAAAATCTATTAAATAATTGACAAAATATAAAAATAGTATATAATATTCAAATAAATATGGAGGGATAATATGGATACATTAAAAATAGGAAGTTTTAATACCAAAGATAATGCTACTAATAGAAAAGGTGGAATGCGAGAAG
>CAKOYE010000085.1 GCA_934130485.1 uncultured Bacilli bacterium | reverse complement strand
GCTCTATTTGCTTTTTCTGCTTGATTACGAGCTAATGTCATTTCATTTAACATTTTCATATCTGGGTTTTCTATTGTAAAATACATTAAACAGCAAATAAAACTTTCCATTGATGTTATTATAAGTATCTCCGGATTACTATGTTGAATAAGTGCAGAAACAGTACCTGATATAATTAATAAATATATTGGAATACTTTTCTTTTTGGATATTTTTTTGAAATTGTAGATTAATATTAAAACCATAAATACACATATAATACCAGAAATTATAAATGTTAAATCAATTGCCGGACCAAATGTATAATATACTTTATTGCTAACATCACGGTATAACTCATACGAAGATAATGAAACAATTAATATTTCAACAATACATAAAATTGTATCAATAATTATGAATGTTTTTTTTAAGGTTTTTGATGAAATTGTCATCAAATATAAAAGCATTAAATTGATAAAAATAATAAAATAAATCATATATAATCTATAGATAACATCTGAAATAATATGTGGTAATATATCATTTCTATATGAAATGTAATCACAACATAATTGTAAAATCAATCCAATAATATTGGTTATTATCATAGTTTTATATATTCTATTTTCACTATTATTCATTCTAACTTTTGAAAAATATAGGAAAGCTAATCCCACTACATATATTAGGCTAAAAATAATTAACAAAGTTTTATTAGTTAACATGTACTATCACCATTTTTATTATATCACATAAAAAAGAGAAAATAAATTATACTCTATTTTCTCACTAATTTTTTTGATAGTTCAAAATCAACATATACAAAACCGCCGGTTTCCCTTTTCATTTTTTGAATATCTCTTTTACCAGATTTTGCATACGGAAATTCCTTCCAAATTTTAAATATTTTTGGAACCATATTAATATTATTTGTTAATTCATAAATTTTTTCTTGTATTTTTGATAATATAACCATATTATTCTGATTATTAACACCATCGTCTAAAATAATATGTGCAACTAATTGATCATAACCGTCTCCAGTTTTATTTGATAAAACATCGCACAATTTTATACCAGCAATATTTTTTATTATTTTTTCAACATCAAAATTATAAATAAATTCATTGTTTATTATTGAGTAATCAGATGCTCTACCTTCTACGTATAAATTGCCATTTTTATCAATATATCCTATATCCCCAGTGCAATTCCATTTATTTCCAAATTTATCTATAAAAAAATATTTATCAGATTCTGCTTTATTTCTATAATATTCAAGCATACTTGATGGTGTTTTTACAACGATTTGTCCTCGATTTCCTGTCATTATTTCATCCATATTATTATCACATATTTGTATATTAATATTTGGTAATGGAATTCCTACTGATCCATTACAATGTTCAGTATTATCAGTTTGTGTAGTTATTGTTGCACCACATTCACATTGACCGTACCCAACTTTTATGCTTGAGTTATTACCGTGTTCTCGGAAAACTTGATTAATTCTTTCTGCCAATTCTTTGCTTAGTGGTTCACCACCTTCAAATGCATTATAGAAAAATGATAAATTTTTATTTTTCAACATATTGTTGCTTAATAATCCCTCATACATACTTGTTGGTGCAACACAGTAATTTGGTTTTGCCTTTAGAATATTTTTAACAAAAATTTGTCTTTCAAATCTTGGATCCATATAAATTGAAGCACCACATATTAATGGTAAATGAACGGATGTACTAATTCCAGTTGAATACCAGGTTGGAATTATTTGATAAAATTTTTGACCGCTTGATATATCTAATCCAGATTCAAAATATGCATTAACAGAGTTTTGAAAACTATCATTTGATAACAAAATCCCCTTTGAAGCACCTGTTGTACCACTTGAATATACCATTGTTAATGGTATATTTGGTTCATAACTAACTGTAGTACTTTTAGTTCTATTTTTCCCTTCCTGTATAAAGTCATTCCAATAAATTTCATTTCTGTTTTTATCAATACTATATTTTTTCTTCATAAATTTTAATGGTGATGAATTTAATGTAGGAACTACTATTACTTTTTCAATTTGTGAGCGTTCAACTGCATCCTTTATTTCAACATAAAATTCATCCATTACAATTAATAACTTACTTTTACAATCCGCTATTCTCTCAACAAAGTCATTTTTATCAAAATACGGCGCTATCATATTTGCAACTGCACCTAATTTTGATAATGCGTAAAAACTATATACTGTTTCTGGAATTCCAGGTGCACAAATAGTTACAAAGTCGCCCTTTTTTACATGATTTTGTTCAAATGATTTTGCCGTTTTATCTATATTTAATAATAATTGAGCAAATGAAATTTTTGATTCAAAATATTCAATTGCTAAATTTTTTAAATTTTCTTTATTATGATCATACAGTGATTGGTAAACTGTTTTATTTTCACATGATGATATTTTTCTTAAATCATAATACTTAAGCCATTGTTTATCTATGCTTTGAAAATTTGTCATAGGTCCTAGAATTTTTCCATTTGCTATATCTTGCAAATATTTATTTCTAA
>CAKOYE010000084.1 GCA_934130485.1 uncultured Bacilli bacterium | reverse complement strand
TAGTGTTTTTTTTCTTTTGATATAAGTGTAAAATTGCTATTTAATTATGTAAAATTTAATTAAAAACTTAATATTTAATTGATATAAAAAGTTTTTAATGTTAAAATAAATCAGTATAAGAAGTTGGTGTTGTTATGATCTATCTACCCAAAATATATGGAACATGTTGTGGAGCACAAAACGCTTTAGATGTAGTTCAAAAAGTGTATGAGAAAGAAATAAAAAAAAATAAACCAAAAAGGATAGTTGTATTAAAAGAATTATTGCACAATCCTCGTGTTATTGAAGATTTAAACAAAAAAAATATTGTTTGTGTTAATGATTTAAAAGAAATAAAGAAAGATGACGTTGTTATTATTAGAGCACACGGTGAAGGTAAAAAAACTTATGACTATTTAAAAGATAATAGCATAGAATACTATGATGCTACCTGTAAAAATGTTTTACATATACATGACATTATCGAAGAAAAATATTACCAAAATTATAATATTATAATAATAGGCAAAAAAAATAAAGGTGGTTCTTGCCATCCAGAGGTAGAAGGTTCAAATGGATGGTGTTGTAATAATGCAACAATTATTGATTCACTTGACGATATAAATAATTTAAAAATTAAAAATGATAATGTTCTAATTATTTGTCAAACAACTTATAGTGAAGAAAAAACTATTTTTTTAGTGCAAAAAATAAAAGAAAAATATAAAGATAAAAATATAGAGTTTATAAATACTATTTGTAGTGCTCAAAAATTAATACAAAAATCAGCAGTAAAACTAGCTAAAACATGTGATTACATGATTGTTGTAGGTGGTAAAAATAGTTCAAATACCACTGAATTATATAACGTATGTAATAGTATAACAAAAAGTATTAAAGTTTCTACATTAGAAGAATTATTAATGAATTTAAGCAAAATAGATTTCCTAAATTCTAAAATAGGAATAACGGGTGGAGCATCAACACCTAAATATGAAATAGAAGAATATAAAAACTTACTAGAATTTTATACATTTTACAAAAAAGAAAAAGATATATTCGAGTCAGAAATAAAAAAATATAATAATAATTTTCAAGAAAAAAAAGACAATTTAATTGTTAAAGATGCAATAGAAAAGTTTATTAATATTAATAGTGGCGGAAAATATTTAAGAGCAACCCTAATCGCATTAGGATATAAGATTTTTTCTAAATGCGATGATCAAAAGTATTTGCCACTATCTATTGCTTATGAAACATTTCAAACCTCAATTTTAATACACGACGATATAATTGATAATGCAATAAAAAGGCGTGGTAAAGACACAATACCAACAACTTACAAAAAAGAATTTACAAATAATTCTATTGGAGATAAAGTTGCAAATGATTTAGGAATATGTTTAGGTGATTTAGGATTTTATCTTGCTAATAAAATTATTATAAATTCTTACTCAAAAAATACAAATATTTTAAATGTTTTGGACTATTATAATAATGTTGTTATAAAGACAATAAAAGGTGAAATAATTGACGTAAAATTACCATATGATATAAAATATGAAGGAAAAAATTGTACTGAAGAAGCTATAAATGAAATATATAGATTAAAAACTTCTTGGTACACAATTGTTGGACCATTTTGTTTAGGCGCAATACTTGCTGGTAAAAATCAAGATAATTTAAAAATATATGAAAAAATTTTAGAAAAAATTGGGATAGCTTTTCAAATAAAAGATGATATTATTGGAATATATGGTGATTCTAGCTATATTGGAAAATCAACAAGTTCAGATATTAGTGAATTTAAACAAACAATTTTATATTCATATATCTTTAATCAAAAAAAGGAATATTTAGAAGAATTAAACAAATATTATGGTAAAGAAAACTTAAGTGAAATTGACAATAAAAAAGTAAAGCAAATTTTTATGGAATCGGGTGCATTAAATTACGCTAATGAAATTATAAATAATTTGTTTGATGAAAGTATAGAATTTATAAAAAATGTTGATTTACAACAAAAATATAAAGAAATTATATTAGGATTTATTTATTATTTAAAAATTAGACAAAAATAATTAAAGGAGGAAATTATGGGAAAAAAGAAGAAAAAAACAAATAAACCAAATAAACCAAATAAACCAAATAAACCAAATAATTACAATAAATATAATTATAATAAGTCTAATAATAAAGAAACATTTAATAAAGAAAAAGAATCTAGTATAAAAGATAATAATCAAAGTGATGATATGGTAACATTTACAAATTATGATCTAGATAAACGATTAATTTTAGAGCAAACAAAAAAGTTAGATATAGAAAAAATTTTTGAACAACCAAAAACTAAATCAAATAAAATAAATAAATGGAAACTAATCTCTTTGATTTTATTCTTTATTATAATTATTTTAGTAATAATAGGTATCATATTTAATATAAATAAAAAGTGTGATACAAAAATAGTTGATTGTGAACAGATAAAAGATGAAAATAAAAAAAATGATATAGAAGAAAAAGATGATAAAGTTGATGAGGTAAAGGAAGAAAAATATGTTTTTTTAGGTGATTCAATTTTTGAACAATATATGACATCATATTTCTTTAAAGGATATGATACTGTAAATAGTGGTGTAAGTGGTATAACTGCT
>CAKOYE010000083.1 GCA_934130485.1 uncultured Bacilli bacterium | reverse complement strand
CAAAAATAGACTTAAAAGTCTATTCTAAAAATTTTTCTATAAAATTTTTAAATAATAAATTAAATAATTTTATAATTATTATTTTTTTCATTACTAATACTCAAGTTTTTAACATAAGTTGAAAGTGCATTATACATTTTTTTATATCCTGACTCATTCATATTATTTATAAAGTTATCAAAAGGATACTCATTTCTATTTTCACGATTTTCACCTAAATCCCAAATAAAATATTTTTGTTTAAATTCATTAAAAGGAACCATTTGTCCATCAATTGTAGCTGCTGAAAGGAATTCTAAACACGAATTTTTAAATGATCCACCATTTTGTAATATCCAATTTTCAACACCTACTCCACCTATTCCACCTTGATTTGAATCACTTCTATCTGGTTTGTAACAATTAGTCTTTTTTAAAACATACTTGGCAAGTACAATGTTCGCAATTACATCCTCATACTTATCAGAATTATTCTCTTTTATATTATTCAATCTTTCTTCCAATGCCATATCTGTTGAATACGTTGTTTTATTAGTTTTTTGAGTAAATGTAACATCTATATCTATCGTTTTTTCTAATCCATCTATATTAATTCCTGTTCCTCTAACTCTTCCTTCTTTTCCAGGAATATTTTTTGATGGATTTAAATACTCATTTAAATTTTTTTCAAGATTTTTTAGATTAGATATTAAACATTTTTTTTCATCGTATGTATATAAATCTCTCTTATCTAATCTTAAATAATAATCATAGTCATAATCATTAGGCAAATTAGTACCTCTTGCAGTTGATCCAATTCCTATTAAATCAGCTTCTCCATATTTTAATTCTAAAGACAAATTATCCTTAACAATATTAGAATTAGTATTATTTGTAATCCAATTTTTTAAATGATCAAACACTTTAACCTTATACTGTTCTACCTCTTTAAATTCTTGTCTTTTCATCTTTTTTATTGATTCTATTCCAGGAATTATTAAATTATTATTTTCATCATATAAATCCGGAAGATTTAAATCATTAGATACCTTATATTCACTTGAATCATATCTTTTAATTCCTGATACCAAATTTCTTTTTTCTTTAAATTCATCAGGAGAATATATTAATTTACCTTCCATAGAATATACTGGGATATAAGTATTGTTTTTGGTAAGTTCCATTTTTAATGCATCAATTTTTTCTAAATTTTCATTATTATAAATAATACTATCAATAATTTCTGTTCCTGTACCTGTTCTAATTCCCCAATGATTTTTATAACCACCTTTTTTTGTATTTGTCGCAAATGCTTCATACTTCTTAGGATCATATTTAAAATCTCTAACTTTTCCATCAATATCTCTACTAATTTCAATATTGGGATTATTTTTTACATCTTTTATAATTACAAATACATCACCAAATCCAAATCCAGTTGGTGTCCCCGAAATAGTATTATAATTATTATTTGAAATATCATCTTCAGTAATATATGTCCAATCAGTATCAAGAGGTGTTGTATCTGATTCACTCTTTCCAGTAAATGTTCCTAAATATTCCTTACAAACATTTCCATAATTCAAAATACTTCCTATACAATCAATATTACCAATGCATCTAATTAAATCTCCTTGTGATATTTTAAAATTTTCACTAACATTTTTAATATTTTTTTCATTAATTAAATTACATTCATTAAATACATCATTCTTTAATTGATTAAAATTTTTATAACCCGCAAAATATAAATAATATCTAGTTATACTATCTAAAAGACCATATTTACCTTTTCCTACAAATTCATTTTTTATAAATTCCAATTTTTCTTTTTCATTATTAAAATTTTTATCTAATTTATTTTTATTACTTATTTCATATAACATATCTATATGACTAGAAAACATATCATATTGAAATTTTTCCTTTTCATTTAATGAATTATAATCAACTTCATTCATAATAATTTTATTTAATAAATTATTTCCAATTTCTAAATTTTCAATATATTCTTTTAATTCAAAATTATTTGATTTTAAAGATATATTAAATAAATCATTACTTATAGTTACAAATCTTTTATCATTAGGTTTTGAAAAATATAAACCTATTTTATTATCAAATATTTTATCCATACTTGAATCTAGTAATGAAGGTGCCATTCTACTGTTATCTTCAAAGTCAAATAGATCCTTTCCATTATATTTTTTTGAAAATTCTGGATATATATTTCTAAAACATAAATATGTTTTCGCATAAGGAGGTAAATTATTTTTTAAAAATATATTTTCAATACTATCAATTTTCTTGTTAAATTCTTTTTTATCAATAGATTCATCAGAATTATAAACAGATATTAAACCTTTTATATCAATATTTTGGATTTCCATAGAATTAGAAAGAGTAATGCGTTCAAATATTGGCATATATTTGTCTTTTTCATTTTTAATTAATTCATATGTTAGTTCATAATTATTTGACACTATATAATCAGCAAATTTTTTTGCGACTAAATAACCATCATATTCAAATAATTTTAAATTTGCAATTACATCACTCCAATAATATTTATTAGTAATACACATATTCATAAGTAATATTCTTTTTTCATCAGTTTTAAAAGAATTAATAATTTTACATTTATTTTTATCATCAAATTTATCTAAAAATTG
>CAKOYE010000082.1 GCA_934130485.1 uncultured Bacilli bacterium | reverse complement strand
ATCGAACTCCCAACAGTGGTTTTGGAGACCATTATTATACCATTTAACTAATCCCCTAATAATTGGTACAAATAAATGATATCACATTTTAAAGAGTTTGTAAACAAAAATATGAAAAAAATATATAAAGAATTGTTAATATATAATAAATATAATAGATATCAATTTCAAAAATAACATAGATAAAAAATAACGATGCAAAATAACATTTACATCGTATCAAAAAACTATTTATACTCAATACTAATCATCTTAGCATGAACAGCAACCCTTTTAGTACCAGAGTTATCACAAGTAGATAAAGTAAGAATCTTATCATCAGTAGTAACATCAGTACCAAAGTCATAAATACTTCTACCCTTAAGAGTAGATAAAAACTTATCATAAGGCTCAGACTTAAAATTAGTTTTCAAATAATAAACCTCAGGCTGAATAGTATATATAGAGAAAACTTTCCATACCGTGTTAGAACTAGGGGTAGACATCTTAATAAAATAATTACTACTATTATTCAAATAACTATCATAAAGCATATTAGGAATAGAGCCAAACATCGTTTTATTATTCATATTATGACCATATATAATAGTATTTCTACCAAAATCCTTAAAATTAACACGATAATCAGCAAATATCCAACCACCCTGATTAGAAGTCTTATTAAAAGCATGAGATAAATAGTAGTCGTTGTTAGAAGACTGAACGACAGGATAATTAACTTTCGTACCCTCAACCCTAATCCAACCAACAGTATCAGGATTTTTCTTAAGAAGTTCATCAAAATTAACATTCATAAAAGGAACAGATAAATAATCCCAGTAATCATTAGGATAATAAACATAACCATTATTAGATTCACCATTACTATTACCATTATCAGGAGTATCACTAGGAGTAGTATTAGAATTATTGTCATCATCATTACCACTATCATTATCCTTTTCAATAATTTCTGTAGAATTAATAATATCATTAGTCAAATACTTAATTTTAAGACCTTGTACATACCATCTACTAAATAAAAATACACATACAAGATAAACAAATAAAGAAATACCAACGATGGCAAGAGATAATCTTTTACTCTCTTTAGAGGACCTTTCTCCCTTTCGCTTACCAAATATCGTTAAAATACCAATCCAAAAATACCTAGGTATTAAAGTAACAATATTAAAAACACCAATACCAAAGTATCTAAAAAACTTAATAATTCCCAAATAGATAGATTGAATACCCAAAATAAATAATTTAAAAAAATCCATTTATATCCCTCCATCTTATTCTTTAATACAATTATAACACATAAAACAAAAAAAATATATTAATATTGTAATTATAAAAAAAATATTGTATAATACATTTGAAACGAGGTTGTATAAATGGATAATATAAAGGTAGGAGATAAACTAGAAATACATTGTTATAAACACAATGGTAAACTGCATAGACAGTGGGATGAGGCTGTAGTACTAGAAATAAAAGAAGATTATATAGTATTTGGAAACAATAAAACAACAGTAGTAGATTCAGATGGTAGAGTATGGAAAACAAAAGAGCCTGCAATAATGTTCTTCTATAAAGATAGATGGTTTAATATAATCGGACAATTAAAAGATTATGGAATATATTTTTACTGTAATATAGCAACACCATATATAATAGATGAAAAAGTAATCAAATACATAGATTATGATTTAGATTTAAGAGTTTTTCCAAATGGAAGTTTTAAAATATTAGATAGAATGGAATATCGTTATCATAAAAAACAAATGCATTATTCAAGTAGATTAGACTTCATATTAAAGTATGAGTTAGGTAATCTAATAGATATGGTAAGAGTAAAAGAAGCACCTTTCAATAAAAAAACAATTGAAGCCTATCATCAAAAATATGTAGAATTAGTTGCAAAAGAAAATAAAGAATAAATAACATTTAAGTGCACCACTCTATAGCCTAGGTCTATAGAGTGCTTTTTTAGCCTTTCCCGAGAAAGTCTAAAAATAGTGTAGCAGCCCTACATATCATATATAAGCATAACGAATATACAAAAATAAAGCAAAATAAAAATAATTTCAAAAACCAAAAGTTAAAAATAGCAATAATTAAAGGTGCTTTTTAATATAAAAAAAGTTTTTTAACATTTTTTTAACTTTTTTTCAAAAAAGGCTTTACAAACATAAAAATAAGTGGTAAGATACATATTGCGTGAAGGGAAATAGAGATATAAAACCAATCGCAGTAGTATCTTTGAAAAGTAGTTAAAATGATTAAATATTTTCCTTTATAGTATATTATAAAAATAAAAAATATACTGAAAAATAAAGAAAAATAAAAAAAATTAAAAAATTTCAAAAAAAGACTTTACAAACTGAAAAATAAGTGGTATCATATAAATCACTGAAGCGAAGAAAGCTTTCAGAATGTGTCTTTGAAAAAAATGAAGTTGAAACAAAAAAAGTGGAAACATTTTAACATTCAGTGCATAATATATTATGTATTTGATAATTGATTAAACTGTTTTTTATTTTGCAAAAAAACTTAAATAAAAAAAGTTAAAAAAATGAAAAAAAGTGTTGACAATGTCGAATATATTTGATATATTATTAATGCACCGAAAGAAAAGATGCAAAAAGAGATTGTTCTTTGAAAACTGAGCAAAATGTCAATTTGAGTAGCTAGGAATTATAACTTAAATAATAATTAAAAAAATATATTTATTGAGAGTTTGATCCTGGCTCAGGATGAACGCTGGCGGCATGCCTAAGACATGCAAGTCGAACGAGATGGCCC
>CAKOYE010000081.1 GCA_934130485.1 uncultured Bacilli bacterium | reverse complement strand
TAAGCTTTATTATTAACAATAAATGCATAATCTATAAAAAATGTTCCTTCTGTTAAAACTTCTCCACCTACAAAAGTTTGAGTTTATATTTTACATAATATTTTTATATAAATTTTCTACATAATTCAAATTATTACAATAATAAATTCTTTAATATATCAATAATCTTTAAAACTTTTTTTGTAATTTTATCTATAAATTTCTTATTACAAAAAAATGATTGAACAGTTTAATCATTTTTTTATACATTTTGTGTTTAATTCATTAAAATAATTTCTATAATATTCATTTGCCTCATCATAAAAAATATCTAAATTTTTATTTTGAAAATTTTCATCACTTAATAATTTTAAAAAATAATCGTTTGAATAGTTTTCAATTATATATTTAACAAACATGTAATACTGTCTATAATTAATTCTACCAAAGAAAAGATTTTCTTTTGATATATTAAATTCATACATATTATTTTCCTGTTGACCACTTAAATATACTGCTAGCCCTTCACATAATGGTCTATTCCATATATTAGTATATAAATAATTGCAATGATGAACAAATTCATGAACAAGTGTTTTTTTAAAATAATCAAATGAATCATTTTTATGCTTTTCTATATTTTTATAATCGCTATAAGAAACATAATAAATAATTCCTTTATTTGCAAATCCAATCGCAAAATCCGGTGATTGTTCATTATATACTTTATAATAAGCATTATAGTCAAAGTCTTTCTTTGTAGAATAAAATTTTATAATACATTTTTTATCTAATTTTTTTAAATTAAAAAAATTCATTATTTTATATGCTTCTTTATTTAAATAAGAAATTAATTCATCAATATATTCTTTATCACATTCATTATAATTAATTATAAATAAGTCATTCTCATATTTCATATAAATTAGCCTCCTAAACTATAGCATAATTATAATCAAAAATTATATAAATTATTTTTGTTTTGTTTTTACAATATTTTAATAATTATTCACACCTATTTAAAATTAGCTTCCTTCATTTTATCATTACTTTTTTTTAATTTCAACGAATTCATCTTTTAGTCATTTCTTCTAGTAATTTAGAACTATTTTCTATACTTGATGATGCATAGAACAACTGCTTTACATATAAAAGCATTATCTTTAACAAAATTATTCACTGGCTATGCAAGCAACTCTCCATCATACATGATTTTTGAAAACATACAAAAAATAAATAGTATTTTGTAGATTAATTATATTTTTTTACGTACTTGTTTATATATTTTTTTATAAATTCTTCTACATTACAAAAAATTTTAGTTGAATATAAAGATCTTTTTTATTTATATACATAATCTTACATAATCTTATTTTTTTCTTTGTTTCTGTTCTACTCTTTGAAAATATTTTTCAAAATAATCAAAATTGACTTTAATAACTTTTATTGGTTCTAATTCATGATAACATCTATATTGAGTAGTATATTCATAACTATCTTTAATAATATCCTCTTCTTTTTTTAATACATAAATATACCAAATAAATTTTCTGGGATATTTTCAACTTCATATTCCATAGCAGGTAAAGTTCCATTATTATTCATCCTAAAGCTATAATATTCATTTATTTCTTTTAATTTACTTCTAAAAGCATATGCAGCAGCATTAATAAACCAACTACTTAAAAAAATAGCACAATCTTCATTTTCTGCATTATACTTATCTTTTGATTGTCTCGGCTCTAATTTTTCTAATAATTTAGAACTACCATGAAATAAATATTTTGGATTAAAAATATCTTGGTTTAAATATTCATCTAGATTTTCCATAAAAATCACACTCTATATAACAGTATTATATCATATTGAAACATTTTTGTAAATGTCAATTACTTTGGAAATAGATATAATAATTTTGTTGAAAATGTTACTGGTTTTTACGAATTAATAAAAAAATTTAATTTATCTGAGACAAGAATATTTGATATTTTTGAAGATAAAAAATATGAAAAAGAAGTATTTGGAGAAAAACATTTAAACAATATAAAAGGTGATTTTGAATTCAAAAATGTATCATTTAAATATAACAAAAACAATGTACTTAAAAACTGTAACTTGAAAGTAAAAGCGAATGAAACTGTTGCTTTTGTAGGAAAAAGTGGATCTGGTAAAACAACGATTTTTAATCTTTTATGTAAAATGTATGATAATTATAAAGGAACAATACAATTGATGATATTGATATTAAAGAATTAGACAAGAATTCGATTAGAGGAAATATAACAATTGTAAGTCAAAATCCATATATTTTTAATATGAGTATTAAAGACAATTTAAAACTTGTAAAACAGGATTTAACCGATATAGAAATGAAAGATGCATGTAAAATGGCCTGCTTAGATGATTATATAGAATCATTACCTAATAAATATGATACTATTGTTGGTGAAGGTGGAATCACATTATCAGGTGGTCAAAAACAAAGATTGGCAATAGCAAGAGCATTTGTTCAAAAAACTGAAATTATATTATTTGATGAAGCAACAAGTGCATTAGACAACGAAACGTAATCAAAAATACAAAAAGCAATAGATAATTTACAAAAAGAATACACAATTTTAATTATTGCTCACAGATTGTCTACAATACAAAATGCAGACAGAATTTTAATGTTAGAAAATGGTCAAATTATTGCAGAAGGAAATCATAAGCAACTTCTACAAAATTGTAAACAATATAAAGAGTTATATGATACAGAAATTAAAAATCAAATGATTATAGATATAAAAAAAGTAGAATTTATTTATTCTACAAATTCTACTGGTTTTTCATCTAATCTACCTAAATAAAAT
>CAKOYE010000080.1 GCA_934130485.1 uncultured Bacilli bacterium | reverse complement strand
AAGAAAATTGAAAAGAGTCTTAATACTGTAGATAAAGCATTAAAATAAAAATAAGAAGGGGTTGATAAAATGTATAATTATTTAATACCAGCTAACTCAAAAAAGTCAGCACTTATTTTAGGATTATTTAAACCTGCTGACTTAGTTATTATTTCAATTGGAACTATTGTATCATTTATTTTATTGCTTGCTTTACCAATAGAACAAATGACATATACTATAATTGCACTTTTACCAGTTACTTTATGTGCATTTCTAGTGTTTCCTGTTGCTTACTATCATAATGTTAGAACATTTATAGCTATATTTTTTAAATTTATAACTTCAAGACAGAAGTTTGTATGGAAGGGTTGGTGTTATATAGATGCAGTCAAAAAGTTCAAAAAGTAAATATACAAATGAGGCATTTGTACCTATTAAAAGTATTACAAATGGTATGATTATATTAGATGATAATTTAAAGGTGTCTGGTGTAAAAATTAGACCACGTAATATTTTTATATTAGAGCAGGAAGCTCAAGATATAATTATATCTAATTTAAAAAATGTTTATAATATGATTGATTATGAATTTTGGATTGTTGTAGCTGACAGACCTGTGGATATTCACGTATATTTATCTCAATTACAACTTTTATTTAATTCAGTAAATTCGCAAGCAAAGAGAAAACTTATTATGCAAGATATTCAAAAGGCAAATATGTTTATGCATAATAACGTTGTTGATACAGAGTACTTTCTTTTATTTAAGCATAAAGATATTGAAGTTATTCAAAAGAGAATTAGAAATTTAATTAACAATTTTGCTAATGCAGGGCTTACAACTATGCAAACATCTAATGATGACTTAAGAATGATTTTGGACAACTTTTTAAATGGTGGACAAACAACTACATTTGGGACGGTGATGAGTTAATATGGATTTAAAAGCACAAATAGCTCCAAAAGGGCTTGAATTTAAATCTTCGGATTTTGTTATTAGTGATAAGTATGCATCAATTTTAACTGTTGTTTCTTATCCAAAATTTATTGAACCAGGTTATTTGTCATCATTAACTAGTATGTCTGGTATTAAGGTTGTTATTAAACATATACCTTTACCATTTGATATTTTAAGAAAAATGTTAAATAAAGAAATTGCAGATTTAAAGCAACGTTATCATGAGGAAAATGATAAAACTATTCAAGAAAGAATAAGACAAGATTATGAATCTTTGGAACAATTTATTTCACAAATAGCAGCTAGTCAATCAAAAATATATGATTTTCAAATGCATATTATGATTACTGCTGATTCACAAGAAGAATTAGTAAATAAAAAGTTTCAAGTCAGAAATTATCTTGAAGCAATGGAACTTAAAGCGTTTCCACTTCGTTTTGAACAAGAAAAAGTTTTGAAATCAATGATTCCTATTTTTCCTGCACAAGACATTGAAGAAAGAATTGGAACTCCAATTCCTACTCCTACAATTGCTGCAATGTACCCATTTATTTTTGATAGTTTAAAGGATCCTGGACTTGCGACTTTGTTAGGTGTTGATTTTTCTGGTGGAGTTATTCTATTTAATCAATTCTTATTCCAAATAAAAAAAGAGCATAATAGAAATAATGCTAATCTAATTATACTTGGTACATCTGGTAGTGGTAAATCTACTGCAGCTAAATTAATGATTAGATCACATATTAGAAATAATTGTCAAATTGTAATTATTGACCCTGAAGGTGAATTTGAAGAAATGGCAAATATGTATGATGGAGATTTTATTGATTTAGGTAAGGGTGGAGAATATGGTATGATAAATCCACTTGAAGTTGTAGTAGATGCAGATGAGGATGAAGTAAAAGAAGGATTAGGTTATACAGTATTAACTAGAACATTGCAAACAATTAAAGCTTTCTTAAAATACTATGATCCAGGTATAGAAGAAGATGTATTAACAATGTTTAGTGAAGTTGTTCAAGATACATATAGAAGATTTGGAATGAATTTTGATACAGATTTTACTAAATTTACATCTGCTGATTATCCAACATTTAGAGATGTTTATGCAACAATAAAGGGACGTATTTTATCAATGCCTGAACAATCTCACGAAAAAGATATTCTAGAAAAACTTGAAATTAAAATTAGACCTATTACAAAAGAATTAAAATATTATTTTGATGGTCATACTACAATATCTTCTAATAGCCAATTTATTGTATTCAATATTCGTGAACTTATGAATGCGGATACAAATATAAGAAATGCCTTATTCTTTAACATTTTGAAGTATGCTTGGGGATTAACATTAGATAAGAATATTAATACTGTTTTAACTGTTGATGAAGCACACGTACTTTTAAGTGGAAATAATACATTAGGTGCTGATTTCTTGGCACAAATTCAAAGACGTGCAAGAAAGTATAATACTGGTACAATAATTATTACTCAACAACCAAGTGATTTTAGTGATCCACACGTTATTACACAAGGTAAAGCAATTTTTGATAATGCTTCTTATTATCTTGTTATGGGATTGAAAAAACAAGCTGTTGAGGATTTATCAAAATTAATAGATTTAAATGAAAATGAAAAAGAAAGTATAAAGAGATATAATCAAGGTGAAGCACTTTTTGTATGTGGTAGCAGGCGTATGCGTATAAATGTTGTTGTAACTGAACAAGAATTAGACTCATTTGGAAGTGGCGGAGGATATTAATAAATTATAAATAATTGGTGGTGATGGTATGGATAATAACCAAAATGGTGATATGTTAGATAAGGCTAAAGAAGGTGCAAAAAAGCTTCTTTCTTTAGCTAGTTCTCCTATAAAAAAATATATTTTAGCTGGTGTATTATCTGCATTACCATATGTTGTAATTATAGTTGTTGCACTTGTTCTTATACTTGCTACTTTATTTAGTATATCGGAACAACTTGATTCTGTTTATGAAGAATCTGGTAAAATGGCTGAGAACATTGGTGAAAGAATGGGAAATG
>CAKOYE010000079.1 GCA_934130485.1 uncultured Bacilli bacterium | reverse complement strand
AATGACTGGGATATTCAAAATGCTGGTATTATAGATTTAAAAGATACATCAGATCATAAAGGAATTTTCGTAGAGACAAATGTAAAACATAAATAAGTTTGAATATAAAACTAGTCTTCAATTGATATGAACCCCGTTTCTTGGACATAGAAACGGGGTTCATATCAGATTTACACTTACCAACACTATTTATAATAAAACCATATAAATAAATTTGTAACTTAGTTAGTATATGGTTAAATATTATAATATAGTTGGTTAATAAATATTTTTTATATAAGGAGCATTTTAATATGAAATATGATAAATCAGAAGAGAAAGAAAAGTTAGAAAAAACAAATGAAGAATTAATTAAATTTATGAAAGAATATCCTAAAAAAATTATATCATTAACTGCAATTGGAAATTCAATTAGTGATGGATATTCTATGTCAGAACCTGGGAGATTACTTTTAGATAGAAATTTAGGATTAATAGAAATTGGTAAAAAAAACGATGTCACAGTTAGAAAATATCAACTTTCTAGAAGTGAAAATAATAATTCATTGGCAGTAGCAAATTGGATCCGTAATAATTGTACCGAACAAGATTCTTATAATTGGAACATAGAAGATTATAAACGGGCTATAAAAAATGGTAATACTTTACTGACAGAAGAAGAAATAGAAAAGTATTTATCAAATGGCAGTAATAAAAAAATACAAGATGTAATATTGAAATCAAAACAAGAAGAAGCTAATATCGTTATTTTAAATTTAGGTACAGGGTCATTTTTAGATATTTTAACAAGGCATGGAAGTTTAACAATACCTAGTATTTTTGGTTCATTACAAAGAGATATAATGGGAATATCTCAAATTTTAGAATTAATACAAAATAGTAATAGAGAAAATAAACAGCATACACAAGTATATTTATGTGGCGCACCTAGAGTGATGAATACAGTAATAACTGATTTGACAATGAATACCTCTATAAAAAAAATAGGTAAAGAATATGCTAATGTTACTTACGTTCCATCATTTCCAAGACAAGCTTTTTATAAAACAGAAAATGGATTAATTTTACCTGATCCACATTATAATCATGCTGAATATTATCATTTTTTAAATGAAATTGAAAAAAATATTATAAATAGTTATTTAGTTAGAGATTTAATGATAGATATGGATAATATGTTGTATCAGTTAAGTAGAGAAAATGATATCAAAGGTGCAAGTAATAATAGTGATGATGCATTAGATATTATAAAGAGTATTGCAAAAAAATATGAAAATAAAGATGGTGATTATAATTATTTTCTTGAACTATCAAAAGTATATATTAAAAATAGATATCCGTTTGATTTCTACAGACTTTCACCTAAAAAAAATATTGGTAATAGTATAGATAACTTGAAGAAAAAAAGATAATAACATTAAAAATAATGGAAAAAAATCATTATATTAAAGATAAAATAAATTATATTTCTTTTAAACTTAGAACATTTTTTATAAAAAAATCATTAATTATTATAAAAAATATATAAAAACTTTATAATCACAAATTTAATTACTATTTTCAATAATCTTACTTTATACTTTAGTTTTAACTTATAAAAAAACACTTGTGAATCAATTATATGATGAGTTAAAAATTTTATTTTCAAATAATCATGTTGAATATTTTGTTTTATTTATATGAATATACTAAAAAGATTTTTAAGATTTATTTAATATCTCTAAAATAACATAAATAAAACTATATAAAATTATAAATGATAAAATAAATTTGTGTACAAAAACTAAAAAAAAATGTTACTATATATACTATAATGTTATATAGGAATGGAGATTAGAATATGGCAACATTAAACTTGCAAAGCGGTTATATTGCCGACGCAATAATAGAAACAAAGAAAAACAGATTTAATGAAAATTTTACAACAATGGATGAAGTTAATATTGTTAAACAAGTGGTTGAAAGAAGAATTCAAGAAGAAAATTTAAAAGTTCAAATTACTAATGGTTTTTTTGACAATTATTTTAATATCATAAATGGAGTAATTACTAAAAATGATAAAGAATTTCAAACTTTAAAGATTTTTATATCAGGAAGTAATATTCGTGAAACAAATAAAATTCGTGAAACAATTTATGATGAAAATTTAATTTGTTTATGTCTTTGTGAAATTAAAAATAATCAACTTAAACTTAATAATGTAAAAAATAAATATAAAATACACAAGTTCAACTTGCGATAGCTTATGCTATGGTTTATTACGTGGAGAACATGTAAATGATTGTAGTAAATGGACTCATAATTTAGAAAAAATAATAAAACAATTGAAATATAAGATTGTTGTAGAAAGATTTTTTTATAAGTATAACAATAAAACAGGAAGTTTGTGCTTCCTTGTTTTACTTTCAAATAAGTGTTAAAATTATTACTAGAAAATATTTAATTTTACTTTGTTATATTTATTAATTTGTAATTCAGACTCACTTATTTGTGTATCTATAAAATTTTATTAGTATATTAAATCTTAGAATACAAATTAATATTTATGTAAGGAGGAATTTATGTTTGAATTAGTATCAAAATTTAAACCAAATGGTGATCAACCAGAAGCAATAGATGCACTAGTTAATGGAATAAATGAGGGAAAAAAACATCAGGTTTTACTAGGTGCCACTGGAACAGGAAAAACATTTACAATCGCAAATGTGATTGCTAATGTTAATAAACCAACACTAGTTTTGGCTCATAATAAAACTCTTGCCGGTCAATTATACGGTGAATTAAAAGAATTATTTCCAAATAACCATGTTGAATACTTTGTTTCTTATTATGATTATTATCAACCAGAAGCATACGTTGCTAAAACTGATACATATATTGAAAAAGATGCATCAATTAACGACGAGATAGATGAGTTACGTCATTCCGCAACAGCGTCATTATTAAAATATAAGGATGTAATAGTAGTATCTTCTGTATCTTGTATTTATGGAATAGGTGAAATTGAAGAATATAAAAATAAAATGTTATCACTTGCGGTAGATGATGAGATAGATAGAGATAAAGTATTAGAAAAATTAAT
>CAKOYE010000078.1 GCA_934130485.1 uncultured Bacilli bacterium | reverse complement strand
ATGATATTTATATTTATTTATAAAAAATAACTTTTTAATAATTTAATTATATGTTAGAATTATATTAGATATATTTAAATGTGGAGGTATATAGTGAAAGTAATAACATTATGTGGTAGTTTAAGCTTTAAAGAAGAAATGATGATAATTGCAGAAAAACTAGCTTTAGAAGGTAACTGTATTCTTACACCAGTTTATCCTGTTAAAAATTTTTCTAAAACAGATACTCAACTAGAAAAATTAAAAGAAGCACATTTTAAAAGAATAGAACTATCTGACGCAATATATGTAATAAATAAAAACAATTATATTGGTGATAGTACTAAAATAGAAATAGATTATGCTAAAAAATTAAAAAAAGAAATTATGTATTTAGAGAAAATCTAAATTATTAATAATATTTTGAAAGGAAGATGATTAATATGAAAAGAATGAGCGATATTATGTGGGGATTAATTTTAATTATAATTGGTGTAATATTAGGAGGAAATGCACTTGATATATTTAATATAAATTTGTTTTTTGATGGTTGGTGGACATTGTTTATTATTGTACCAACATTCATTGGGTTAGTAACTGAAAGGGATAAAACAGGAAATATTATTGGTTTAATAATAGGATTGCTTTTATTACTTTCTTGTAGAGGATTATTTGACTTTAAATTAATATGGAAACTTATTTTCCCACTAATTTTTGTAATTATTGGATTATCTCTTATTTTTAAGAATAACATCAATAAAGAAGTAAGTGAGAAAATAAAAAAATTAAATGAAAATTTAAGTTCTAATGATGGTTATACTGCTACATTTTCCGGTCAAAATTTGAATTTTGATGGTGAAGAATTTAAAGGATCTAATTTGAATGCAATATTTGGTGGAATAAAATTAGATTTAAGAAAAGCCATTATAAATGAAGATATTGTTATAAATGCAAGTAGTATTTTTGGTGGAATAGACATTTATACTCCCGATAATTGTAAGGTAAAAATAAAGTCAAATTCAATATTTGGTGGTGTATCAAATAATAAAAAATGTAATGTAGATGATAATTCATATACTATTTACATTAATGCCTCTTGTATGTTTGGAGGTGTAGAAATTAAATGACAACTTCTCAAAAAATAATAAAATATTGCGCGGTTGCATTTGGAATCTTTTTAATTATTACAATTATATCGACAGTTTCCTCAGCAGGTTATAGATTGTTAAATGCAATTGGTATTATTGATTCTAATAGATATTCATTATTAGAAAATATGGTTACAATATCAGATGATGCAGAAGAATTTTTGTCATTAAATCTAGATATAAAATCTTCAAATTTACAGATTAAAACTGGTGATAAATTTGAAGTAAAAACAAATAATTCAAACATAAAGTATTCAAATGAAAATGGATCTATTAAAATAAAAGAAGATAAAGTGGCAAATTGGTTTTTTGGAAAAATGGATATTGGAGAACTTATTATATATATACCAGAAAATATGAAACAAATTGATGAGGTAAAAATAAACATTGGTGCTGGAACAGTTTTTATTGAACAATTAAATACCAAAAATCTATATTTAGATTTAGGTGCTGGAAATGTGACAATAGATAAATTAACTGTATCTGAAGAATCAAAAATAAATGGAGGAGCTGGAAATATAAATATAAATTCTGGTGAAATTGCAAATGTTGATTTAGATTTAGGTGTAGGAAATACTAAAATTAAATCTGATATTACTGGAAATAGTAATATAAATACAGGTGTTGGAGAACTTAACTTATACTTAACTTTAGAATCTGATAATTATAAAATTAATGTTAATAAAGGACTTGGTAAAATAACTTTTAATGATGATAAAATATTAGACGATACTATTATTGGAAATGGAGAAAATTATATTAAAATAAGTGGTGGTGTTGGAAATATAAATATTGAAACTAAATAAAAAAATTTTTATATACAAAAAATAAAACTAAATAGAAAATTATAATGAAATCAAAGTTAAAAAGTGAATGTAAAATATTATACATTTAATGTGTATATGATAGGTGTTTCTAATTTGTATAATAGTAACTATTTGTTATTTTGTTTAGTTAGATAAGAATTTGTTTTAGCATATTCTTATCTTTATTTAATTTGAATTTTGATTAATAGATTTGTTACTATTTAACTCATCTTTTCCATTTTTCTCTATTTTCATAAAATAGATGATGATGTTTTAACTTTTTAATTTTTTCTTTAAAATGGCAAATAAATTGCTAAGAAAATATTACATACTATTACAATATTAATTACATAACAATTGAGCACTTCATTTTTCTATTACATTTAAACATTAATATTTAAATTAAAGCTTTTTTACATTGAAATATTGTAACATATATGTTACAATGAAAAGGAAATGGAGGTTATATATATGGGTAGTTTTAATGATTTAGAAGGTATTAACGATTGTGATGAAGGTATTGACATAGAAAAAAAAGAATTTGTTGGATATGGATATAATGATGGAAGAATTTTTGTTGATAAACCTAAAAATGACAATTCTAACACTAAACAATTAACTGAAGAGGAAATTTGTAAAAATGAATTATCAAAGTGGTTATCTCACCCAAACGAGTTAGGGCAGAAACCATTTTGTGTTGAATATACAAACTCTTTTGTTGATGAAGATGGAATATCTTGCATGATTTATAAATTTAAAAAGGATGAACAAAGTAAGTGGTTACTTGGAATTGTAAGTGATTCTGGTACATTTAGTGAAATGAGAGAATATAATAAAGAATCCGAAATTAATGATGCTAAAGCTATTTTAAATATGTTAAAGGAATTTTGGAAAAAAATGGCTAATGATGTAAATAAAGGCAGAAAGAGATAGAAATAATTTTAATATCGGATGTTATGTTAAATTATTATGAAACTAGAATAAAGCTTTTAATTAGTTGTGATTTGAAAAGTGAAAAATCAAAAATTGGATATTTTGTAAAAGAAAAGTTATATGTGATTTTATTAGAGGAGAAGAGTAATCTTCTCTTTTTATTAAACTGTTTAAAACTATTACTAATTTTTAATTATTTACGTATTAAAACATAAATGATATAATCATAGTTGAATTAG
>CAKOYE010000077.1 GCA_934130485.1 uncultured Bacilli bacterium | reverse complement strand
ACTTGCAAATAAGTATTCAGTTAAATTTCTAATTATAGATAGATATTTTACTGATGAGAAAATATATTTAACACCAACTTATAAAAACATTAATTCTATATGGGTTTTACAAGAAAATAATATGAACAGAATTAAATAAATTATAGAACTAGCAAACGAGTTAGTTCTTTTATTATGCTCTATTATCATGAATATTATATAGAAATTTTTGTTAAATTGTTATTATTTTCCAATTAGGTCTTCCATTATAAATAAATATGGTGTAATTACAATTTAGGAGGTGGTTTTCAGGAAATGAAATATAAAAATAAGTACGATATTGGAGACCGTGCTTGTGTTTTGTTTGCTAATGATGTCGTTGATATGCTAAAAGTTTTAAGTCGCGATACTTGGATTAAGTATATACCAGAAAAATTTACTGAACTATTAAATGATAATTTTGTGGCGTCTTTAAAGTCAGTAGATTTAGCACCAGCAGTATATTTTGATCTAAATGATAAGTTTAAAAATGACAAAGAAATGATTAAAAGAACTATCAAATCATATCAAGCACATTATAGAATTGATGAAATCAACGTTAAAACAAGACCATTAAGTAAAAAAAGGAAGGGATAAAATGCAAAATGAATTAAATAGTATTTCTCAAAGTTTATTAAAAACACTTTTTACTACAAAGAAAGATTTTAAATATTATGAATTATTTTTTCTAACAAACAAATTAAGTCATAATATACCAAATATTGATTTATACACTACTGATTTAGAACTTGCTAATATTATGACATTTATGGAAAGAAATTTTGAAATACCAATGTTACAAATTAATATTAATACTTGGTTAAAAGAAGATAAAAACAATAATTATATTTTAAGTATATATAATAGATTATCTGATTTAAGGAGTTTGTAATTATGAATGGTTATGAAAGATTAAAATTACAATATAAACAAAACTTAAATCCTGATAAAGCATTAATTGAAATTATTAAGTATTTACTAAATCAACCAGAAATGAGTGATATATATTTAAAAGATGAGAAAAACATAAAAGAAATGATGGATTATATAAAATCTAAAGCAAAAGAACAAGCAGTTAATAGTGTTGCAATAATTGAAGACCAAAATGTTTATGACTGGGCAGTTGAATATTATATTAAATCTAATGAAGAACTTGGTATAACTAAAATTAATAATAAAGTAAATCCAACACCTAAAGCAGAAACAAATAATTCAAATAATACACAATTATCTTTGGGAGTGTAAGTTATGTCTTATATAAAAAAGAAATATCAAGTTATATTGAATAAATCAGACAAAACATTTATTATTCCAGATTATTTTATTAAGTTTAAAAACAAAAAGGAAAAAACTCACAATTTAATTATAAGAAGCAAAGGTGGCTGTTGCTATTGTACTAATTGTAAGTTTACCTTTACTACTAAAATAAAAATTAATGAAGAATGTAAATGTCCTAATTGTCATCAAAAATTATTGGTTAAAAGTGATAGATTACAAGAATATACATTTAAAGATAATTTACAACTACTTGATAAAGTTGATGATGTGTTTGTATTAAGAACATTTGAACTTTACTCTACTTATAACAATTATAAAGTTAATCATACAATTACTGAATTTATGAGAAGTATTATTGAGAATAATGGCTGTGAAGATTTTGTGAGTAATCAAGTTAATAATCATATGGGCTATATGTATATAGCACATCATCAAACATTTACTAATTGGCGTAAAAGAGATAAACGTTGGAGTTATCGAGATATTATTGGTATGGTTTGTTCTTATAATATTAAAGCATTAATAAAAAATACTGACTTAAAATATTCACAATTAGATAAGTTTATTTCTAAATGTAATTATATAGATTTTATATACTACTTTACTAATGTAGCTCATTATCGTAGTTTTGAAATGTTAGTAAAAATGAAATTATATAATTTAGCATATAAAGCAAATAAATTTTATACAGGCAAAAATTTTGAAGAAATATTTGGAATGCCTAAAACATTTTATAGTTTTATGAAAAAATACAATATCCCTTATGAAGAATTAGAAATACTAAAACTTATAAAAAAGCAAGATATTAAACTTATTAGAAAACTTGTAGGCTTTCATAATTTAAAAGAATTATCTAACTATGTAGATTTAGAAAAAGCATATAATATTGTTTTATCTAAAGATAAATATTATGAACACGAATATTTAGATTATTTAAGAGTTTGCAAACAACTACAATATAATATGAAAGATAGCAAAATACTTTATCCTACTAACTTAATAAAAGAACATAATAAAGTTAATAAAATACTAGAAGATGTTATTGATGAAGCAAATGATAAATTAATCAAAGAGCGATTAAAATTATTAAATAATAATATTTATCAAAATAAAAAATATATAGTATTTCCAGCAGATAGTACCAATAGTTTAATAAATGAATCTAAACAAATGGAAAATTGTGTTAAGACTTATACATCAAGATATGCACTTGGAGAAACTGATATATATTTTATGAGAGAACTAGCAAATAAGGATAAGTCTTTAGTAACTATCGAGGTTAAAAATGGAAAAGTAATTCAAAGTAGAATTAAGTGTAATCAAGCACCTTCCACCGAACAATTGAATTTTATTAATAAATGGTCTAAACTAAAATTATTAAATACTTGAAAGGAATGATTAAATGAAGAAAGAAGATTATGACAAATATTATAATGATACTAAAAACAATTATATAAAATATTTTGCTTATATAATTGCAAGTAATATTAACTCTTTATATGGTAGATTTAATAATAATCACGATTATAAATATTTTCAAATAGTAAATGAAGCAGAAAACTCTTTTCTATTAAAAGAAGATGAACTTGAGTTAGTAAATACTCTAGTAGAAGAAATACTAAAAGATGAATATAACCTTACATTTATAGATAAATTAAACGTAAAAGTTAAAAAAAATTAAATTTTTTTGAAAAATTTGTCGAATTTTGGAATAATATATTTTAAAAAGCATATAATTAAAGTGAAAGGGACGGTGATGTATTATATAATAGATTTAAAATTACGTAGTTGAGGCGTGTATCTATACTACGGTCACACACTTTGTATATTTTGCAATAACTTATGTAAAGTGATGGTTTATATGGCACTAAGTTCAAAGGTTTCACACTTTTGGCATAATGGTGGTATAATTTGGATAAATACAACTAGAAGGTCGGGGACGCTGGGATTAGATTCGTTCATGAACAGTGGATACACATATAGGACCGAGGAAAGAAAACTAAAAAAACAAAGAGAAAACATAAAAGAAAGAAAAAGAAAAAAAGAAAAAGTATTAATAATAATATAAAGATTAAAATTAAGAAGATTAGTATGATTAAGAAGATTAGTATGATTAGTATGATTATTTATATAAACTTTATTATTATTTCTAAAAGACGAAATACATTTTAAAGAGGAAGAGAATTATTTTACTAATTAATAATAAATATTATATTAGTTTATTAATTA
>CAKOYE010000076.1 GCA_934130485.1 uncultured Bacilli bacterium | reverse complement strand
TATCAAACTTATGTCCTTTTTTTAAATAAAAATAGTGTAGTGATTTACACTCACCAACACTATTTATAATACAACCTAAAAGAACAGTTCACCTGTTCTTTTTTATTTGCCTATATTTTTAATATAATCTAAAGCATCATTTTGGGAATCTATATTATAATCGTTATCATAGGAATCGCCGGTTATGAAACTATTTAAATCTTTTTTTATCAATTCATCAATGGATGATGGTGCTAATAATAATTGACCAAATGGCATAAATGATATTCCTTTACCATCTTTTGTTGATAACATTTCTATTTGACCTTTTTTATATATTCCAATAGAAGGATTTGTTGGATCAATAATTAAAGATATATTTTTATCTGGTATATCCATAATTGTAACCATATGATTACCAGTAATTTTTGCTAAATCAACCTTTTTATCATTATTTTGTCCGTTATTTTGCTCGTTATTTGATTGATTATTTGACGTAGAAAACTTTACTTTAACATTAGAAAAAGAATTACTATTATAATATTGCTCGTCAATATATACTATTAAATTTCTTGCATTATAATTAGGATTTATAGCATTTATTTTTGCAGTAAAGTCATCTGCAATATTTCTACATACCCCAACTCCATTTTCATCTTTTAAATCTAGTCTCCACAATCCCGATATATTTTTATCAGGATTTCCATATCCATCCATATTTGTCCAAATATCATTTATTACTTTCATAATAATTTGTAAATCAGTCAAATTTAACGAATTTATTTCTTGAGCATATAATTCATTATTTTTATTATACTCATTTAATTCATCGTAATAAATTTTTTGATTATCTATGGTTTTTGAATAGGTTATAACACACATTTCACTATATAAAAAGGTAATCGAAATGGGAATTGATAAAATAACTTTTAACACATCCTTCATATTAGATCTAAATTCAAATTTTGTTTTGTATAATTTTATTTTGATTAAATCATCGGTTTCACTATATAAATCATCTTTATAAGCATTTAAAATATATTTATTATATTCTTTTTCTCCATATTTATTATAAATATCTAAGTATTTTCCTTCATCGATTAATTTATAAATATCATCATACTTCTTTTTTCTTAAATCTTTTACAAAAACTCGACTAATTTTATCATACTTATTATAAATTAACCCGTATTTTTTCTCTTCCATAAGTTTTTTTATGTCTTCTTTTTTATACTTTTGGGGAGTAAAAAAGTTATATATATTTTTTCCATAATACTCATATATTGATTCATAATTTTTATTTTTTATTAATTTATAAAGATTATTAAAATATGTTGGTATTTTTAATTTATTTAAATCATTGGATTGTGTCATAATAATCACCAATTTAAATATACATATATTTAGACAATAAAGCAATAACTTAACTTAATTTTTTTTACTTTTACAATAAACAATAGAACATATTAATGAAGTAAATGGTATTGTAAGTAAAAGCCCAAAACTTCCAACTAATATTTGTAATAATTCAACAATTATCATTTCACGATTAAAAAGCTCAATTAAAGAACCACTATAAGATAAAAGTAATAAAATTGTCGATAATGAATTACCAATATATGCCATAACCAAAGTATTTGACATTGTTCCCATCATATCTCTTCCAATATTTACACCGGAACTCCACAAAGATTTTACTGTTTTATCAGTATCACGAGCTTTTTCATAAACTTCTAATAATGAAGCAGAAAGTTCAACTGCAACATCCATAATAGCTCCTACAGCGCCTATTATAATGCCACCAAAAATAATTGCTTTTAAATCAAATGGATTTTCAGTATCCATTAACTGTATATAATATGATTGTTCATCTACAAGACCTGTTAAATGCATTATTTTAGTCATAATTACTGTTAAAAACGCAGTTATGGTTACTCCAACAATGCAACTCATCATAGCGCACAATGTTTTCTTACTTAAATTATTTATTAATAAAAGTGTCATAACGATAATGAATAAACATGTAATCGTTGACCATAAATAAATATTATGTCCAGATAAAACTGCTGGAATAAATACTAAAAATATTGCTAGACAAGTAAATACAAGTGAAATTATTGTATTTATACCTTTTTTATGTCCAAAAATAAGTAAAAATAACACAAAAATTATACAAAATATTGCAATTGAATCACTTCTTACAAATTCAGTCATTAAATAATCGGCATTTTCAAAATAATCAACTTCCATAAGTAGAATTTTATCTTTAACCTTGACCTCTTCGTGATTACCAGCATATATATCATTAATTTGTTGGGCAGCTTCTACTATTTCATCTTTTTGATTTCCATTTAAAACTTTTGCCTTAAAATAAATAGTTTTTTCTTCGTGAACGTCATTTAATCCTAATTGATATTCATTTACATCACTAGAAATAATTTCTAACACACGCGCTTTAACTACATCTTTATTTTGAAATAAATCTAAATCATTTAAAAATAAGTTGTTTAATAAAAATATATAAACTAGTGACAAAGCAATTGTTGCAACATATATAATAACACTTTTTTTCATAATTACTACCCCTTTTGACATTTGCTACAATAGTAAGTTCCTCTTCCACCAACTCTTATTTTTATAATTTTTTCGTTGCATACTGGACAAGGCAAATTTTCTTTACTATGAACCAATAAATTTTGTTGATGATGTCCTGTAACACCTTCACTGGATGTATAACTTTTTATAGTAGTTCCACCTTCTTTTATGGCAATTTCTAAAACTTTTCTAGTAATATCTATAATTTTTTTTAATTCAGATTCACTTAATAGATTGCTTTTTTTTAATGGATTTATATTACTTAAAAATAATATTTCGTCTGCATATATATTACCAATCCCAACTATTATACTTTGATCTAGCAAAGATACTTTTATTGGTACCTTTTTTGAAGAAAATTTTTCTTTTAAATAATTTGTTGTCAAATTTTTATCCCATGGCTCTAACCCTAATTCAGAAATTGGTTTTCTTATATTTATTTCATCTTTTTTTATCAAATGCATTTTTCCAAATTTTCTAACATCTTGATACCTTAATTCAGTAGCATCGCTAAATAAAAAAGAAATAAGTTCGTGTTTTGTTACCAAATCACCCTTTTTTCTAATTAGATACTTTCCCTCCATTCTCAGATGACTTAGTAAAAAATATTGGTCAAGTTCAAACATTAACCATTTACCACGTCTTTTAATGTCATTAATAGTTTGATTGATAATATTTTTTTTGAATTCTTGAATACTAGGATATTCTATCAATGATGGATAAAATATATTTACTCCAACTATTTTTTTATCTAAAACTTGTTTTTTTAAGTTATTTTTTACGTTTTCAACCTCTGGTAACTCTGGCATAAATTCACCTCTTTATAATTATAACTCACATTTTTATTAAAAAAAAGAAAAAAATTTTAAATAAAAAGGAAAATGGAACAGTTTTATAGAAAAATATATATGGGAGGTGATAAAAATTAAAATCATAGAAAAAACTCTAAATAAAGAAGAGATAATACCATTAACATTTGATCCTATATTTACTAGTATTTTTAATAATGAAGAAAATATATGTATATTAGAAG
>CAKOYE010000075.1 GCA_934130485.1 uncultured Bacilli bacterium | reverse complement strand
CAACAATAAGTAATATAATTTCTAAAAACATAATTTTAACCTCCTTAAAACAAAAAAATTCCTAAATTTAAGGACGAATAAAATCCGCGGTACCACCTTAATTCAAGAATTTGCACTTATAACTATAACGCGTTACCGTTTTTTTCTACTATATTTCAAAAAAACACATCAAGAATGATTCTTATATTAATTCATTATTAATTCACACCTAACATTAACTCTCTTTAAAATCATTAATATAACGTTTCTATCAATTGTTTTACATTTCTATTTTATCTAAATCATTTACAACTTCTAATTGTGCTTCAATAACATCTTTTATTTTTTTCTTAAATACACGAACATTTCTTGCTAACATATTAGACTCTAATTCAATTTTTTCTGCTTTCATTAAAGCCTCATTTACAATTCTATTGGCGTTCTTTTTAGCATCATCTATAATAGTTTCACTTTCCTTATGGGCAGATAAGCGCATTTGATCTGATGTTTTTTGAGCCATTAAAATAGCCTTATTAAAAGTTGACTCCATACGTTCGTATTGTTCTATTTTTTGACGTAATTTTTGATTTTCTTCTTCTAATTTAGAAAGTTCAATTATTTTTATTTCTTGTTCTTTAATAATAGAATCCTTCTTTTTATTTTCAGAATTAATTTGTTCAACTTTTTTTATAACTTGATCCAAAAAATTTTTTACCTCATCAGGATCATAACCTCGCATTGTGCGATTAAACTTTTCCATAATCTCACCCCATAAATGCTACATATTTAGTTATTGTAACACATTTTAAATAAATGTCAATATTTACCATTCAGTATTTATATCATCGTTATCGTAAATATCTTTACCTTCACGTTCATCAGTAATTTTACCTTGAATATTTACATTATTTGGTGTACATAAAAATATACCGCCACCTATTTTTTGTAAATCTCCTCCAATAGCATATATAGTTCCACTTAAAAAATCTACAATTCTTTTTGCTTGATCAGAAGTAACCCTTTTTAAATTAACAACTACCGTATTTCTTGACTTTAAAAAATCAGCAATTTGTTGAGATTCTGAATAAGCACGTGGTTCTAATAGAATCATCTTATTCTTTCCATCATTTTCTTTTAAAGAATCTTCTGCATTTAATGTATAATATTCACTATTATCACTAGTATTACTAAAGACATCTTGTTCATCTGAAGACAACCATTTTTTTAAAAATCCCATCTTGTTTCCTCCTCTATTCTTTATACGTTTACTATATTTAATTTTATCACATAAAAAGAAATAAATAAATATTTTTTTTAAATTATTTAAAAAAAAGAAAATTAAAAACTAATTTTCTCCTCAATATATTTTTCAATTTCATCTAAATTTAAAGTAATTTGTTCCATAGTATCTCTATCTCTTAATGTAACAGTATTATTATTTAATGTATTATCATCTATAGTAATACAGAATGGTGTACCTATTGCGTCTTCTCTTCTATAACGTTTTCCAATATTTCCAGATTCATCGTAAGTACACATAAATTTTTTAGATAATTTTTGATAAATTTCTATTGCTTTTTCACTATGATGTTTTTTTATAAGTGGTAATACTGCTACTTTGTATGGAGCAAGAGTTGGCGCAAATTTCATAATTTCGCGAGTAGTGCCATCTTCTAAAACTTCCTCACAGTAAGCATCAGTTAAAACTGCAAGTAAAAGTCTATCACAACCAACTGATGGTTCAATAACATAAGGTATATATTTTTCATTTGTTTCAGGATCTAGATAAACTAAATCTGTTTTTGAATGTTTTGAATGAACAGTTAAATCATAATCAGTTCTATCAGCTATACCCCATAATTCTCCCCATCCTTGAGGATAATTATATTCTATATCAGTTGTACCTTTACTATAAAAAACTAATTCCTCTGGTTTATGTTTTCTAAGACGTAAATTTTCTTCTTTTAATCCAATATCATTCAAGAATTTCATACAATAATCTTGGTAATATTCAAACCATTTTAAATCTTCACCTGGTTTACAGAAAAATTCAAATTCCATTTGTTCAAATTCTCTTGTTCTAAAAATAAAGTTACCAGGAGTAATTTCATTTCTAAATGCTTTACCAATTTGACCTATACCAAATGGTAATTTAGCACGCATTGTTCTTTGTACATTTAAAAAATTGACAAAAATTCCTTGGGCAGTTTCACCACGTAAATATACTTTACTTTTAGTGTCTTCAGTAACACCCATATGTGTTTCAAATAATAAATTAAATTGTCTTATATGAGTAAAATCACATTCGCCACATTTTGGACATTTTATATGATTATCGCTAATGAATTTTTCTATTCTTTCGTTATCCCAACCATCACCAGTCTCATTTCCATTAGTAAATTCTTCGATCAATTTATCAGCTCTATGTCTTGCCTTACATTTTTTACAGTCAATTAATGGATCTGAGAAACTACTAACATGTCCACTAGCTACCCATACTTCTGGATTCATTAAAATTGCTGCATCCAATCCATACGAATTATTATTTTCTTCTACAAATCTTTTCCACCAACACTTTTTTATATTATTTTTTAATTCAACTCCAAGTGGACCATAATCCCAAGAATTAGCAAGTCCATTATAAATTTCACTACCTTGAAAAATAAAACCATATTGTTTACAATTATTAACTAATTTTTCCATTGTTATTTTTTCCATATTATCCTCCTTAAAATAAAAATTCTCCTAGGTATTTGTAAGGACTCAAATTTTTGAGCGGTTCCACCTTACTTATTCTAGAAGAATCTCTTTTTTTATATTGCTCTAGGTTTCCAAGCCTGTCATCGCATTTATATCTAAATTATATCATTTATTTCATTAAAAATAAATACATATCTATCTCTATTATATAAATCTTTTTCAATTTTAACTACTGAATTAGGAAAATATTCAAGTGCGATTTTTTTTATATCATTACCTTGTTTTTCACCAATTTCAAAAGCTATAATATTTTTTTTATTCAAAAACTCTTTAGCATTACTTAAAATTTCTCTATAGAAATATAATCCATTATTATCTGCATATAAAGCTAAATGAGGTTCATTATTTTTTACAATATCCATAATTTCTTCATCGTAACTAATATATGGTGGATTACTTACTATAACATCATAAGTACTTGTTATATTTTTTAAAATATCACTTTCTATAAAATTAATATCTAGATTATTTTTTAAAGCATTATTTTTAGCAACTTCTAAAGCAGATACAGATACATCACTAGCATCTACTATGGAATGTTCTAATTTATGCTTTAAAGTTAAGGCAATACATCCACTACCAGTTCCTATGTCTAAAATTCTAACATTTTCACCTAAATTTTTCTTTATATAATTTATTAATCTAAATACTAATTCTTCTGTTTCAAATCTAGGTATCAATACATTTTTATTAACATTAAAATTTAAATTATAAAAATCAACATTTCCTACTATATATTGAACTGGTTCTCCATTTTCTAATCTTTTAATACCATTTTCTAAATTACTTTTATCAAGATATTTTTGCAAGTATTCAATATCTGTCATAAAAATTATTCACCTTTTAATTTTCTTGCTTGATCTTCAGTAATTAAAGCTTCAATAATTTTATCCAAATCTCCTTGCATTACTCTATCAAGTGCATTTATTGTAAAACCTATACG
>CAKOYE010000074.1 GCA_934130485.1 uncultured Bacilli bacterium | reverse complement strand
AACTTTAATTCCAGGTGGGCAATCTTTAATATCACTTGAATCCAAACCATATATATCATATAGTTCAAATTTAATAGTATATTCATAATTGCCATCATTATATTTAAAAGATGTTATTGATATTCTATTTCCATATAAACTGTCTACACATATTCCTAACCCGGAAAATAAATCATTAAAAACTGGTTCGCTTACTCCTTGCAGTGAACTAACAAATGGATGTCTTCTTCTCTTATTATCATCTCTCATCTCATTATAATCATACTCAAGAATTTTTATTTTCCCATCATTTTGTTCTATTAACTTATTAAGCCTTTCTTTTACTTCTATTTCATATTTCTGCATTTTAGGATGTACCATTACATGCAATGTAAGAATATCATTTCTATAATCCGCTCCTGTTCCATCTATAAAATGATTTATCATATCCATTGCAACAACTTTCATGTCTTTATCAGAAGCAATTGTTAAAGCTTTTATCATTAATCGCCATAAACTTATATATTCTTTTTCTGTTTTTAATATAAAATCATCTTCACTAAATTTTTTTATATTCAAAATATCTTGTTTGGTCATATCACCATATTTGTAATCATCAGGCTGATCTGTTCCATCTTTTACCCAGCAATCACTTTGAAAAGTATCATATATAACAAAATCATGAATTTCTCCATTTTTAGGTTCATTATCTAATAAATCATCTAACCCATCTTCATCTGTATCTCTCTTTGTCGGATTAGATTTATAATTATAAACATATACATCCCATTTTTCGGTATTTTCAATTATATCTTCTTTAAACATCAATTTTCGAATAAAATTTACAACATTTAACTTTTTTACTGGTGTTAAATTTTCTAATTCATCAACATCAGTAATTCCATCCATGTCTGTTTGAATATTACTTCCATATTTTGGCTTCTCCTCTAATTTTACAATTAGAGGTAATAAACCATTTAAGGCTATCCAACTTCCATCATTTGTAAAATCAATTATCTTATCTGCTATACCTAATAATTCATTTTTAAAGTTACCATTTATATCTGCAAATATCCCCCCTGTTGTTGAATATAACTTTTCATATAATTTTCTATAATTATTATCTGTAATTACAGATATATTAACTTTATCTTTTATTAAGAGCTTTGTCATTTCGTCCATACTTTTTATATTGTAATTATTATCTTCTTTATATTCAGCATCTGTTACAAGAATAATAAATTTCTGTGATGATGCTCTCATATTTAACTGTCTTGCAAACTCTAGACCATCTATTACCGTCTCTGGATTATCTCCTCCACCATATACCGCCAAATTTTCTATCTCATCTTTAAATTTTTCAACAGAACTAAACCAGTAAGTATTATCATCACTATTTATCTTAACATTTGTAGATTTTTCCCCATCACATGTTATATCCTTGTACTCTACAAGTGAAAAATATGGTTTTATATTTGCCTGTTCAAGAACATCTACAAAACTATTAATATTCTGCCTAACATTATCTATTGAAAATCTCATCGAACCTGTTGTATCAATAACAAAAACAATATCAACTTGTCCAGATACATTTTTTCCAGCAATGTGTAACCCATTATTTGAATCTTTTAATTCATTATATTCACCACTATAGACATCTATCCTATCTTTTTCTTCTCCAAAAACATTGTTTTTTATATCGTTTATAGTATCTTTAGGATCTATACCTATACTATCCAACCAAAAGATAGTATTCATAATAAAATATATTCCATCACCAACAAAATCAGCTGAAAGTTCTCTTGTTTCCTCATTATAGAATGTCTCCAATGGAATTGTTTCTTCATCAATATTTACACATACTAATAGTCCATTTGTGACCAATTGACCATATGTATATGACGGAACTATATAGTCTTCACTAAGTTTATAACTAATTTTTCCTGACTCTGCCTTACTTCCAGATACTTCAATACATTTGCCTATGAATTCTCTTCCATCACCTTTAAGATAACCTGTATATTCCTTACACCTTATGCTTTCATTGGCATCTCCTATTTCATTTACTTTTATAGATGGTATCGCAATATTATTATGAAATATATTATCATCAAATTTTTCGGTATTTATAATCTGCTCATACATTTCCTCTCCGTCTATAATATTATTATTATTACTATCTGAATTCCTTGGATTAGTTCCCAATCTTATTTCACTTATATCTTTTAATCCATCACTATCTGTATCTGCTAACAATGGATTTGTGTTATATTTAAATATCTCATCATTATCATTTAATCCATCATCATCTGTATCTGTTTTCAAAGGATCTGTTCCATATTTTAATTCTGTTTTATTATCTAAACCATCACCATCTATATCATATAAACTATCTAAAACTCCTGGTTTCAATGAATCATATACACAAGGGTCTGAATTTGTTTTAATTAATTCATCATAATCACTTAAACCATCATTATCCGAATCTTGCTCATAAATATTAGTACCAAATAATGATTCTAAAATATCTGGAATATCATCTAAATCACTATCAAGTAATGATGAACAGTAACCATCTTTTGTTTTTTTTACAATAAACGGTATAGATATTACATCCTCAACGGAAGCTTTGAAATATTTAATATTAAATTCCTCTGTAATATTATAAATATAATAATTCTCACCTCTAACTGTTGCAAATTTTTTATATTCTATATTATCTGATGACTCATATAATATAACATCACTATCACAATAATTTGTTTCCCAATTTATATTAATTATGCTTTCTTCGCATTCTCCCATAATGTACAGATACTTCTCATTTTGATTATATTTAATATTTTTTGATATCCATTCTATAATTGGTTTATTAGGATTTATATTAGCATTTACTGCCTCTATAACAATTTTATTTGCTATTATACAAATGCCGTTAAGATTTACATTATTTCCTCTAAGTATAACTTCCCCATTCGGAGCATATATCAATCCAGAAATTGATATATTATTAGCATCTAATACAACATTTCCTTCTTCTGAAACTATTGTTATATTATTACCATTAATACAATCTGACATGATTTTAACATCTTTAATTGCCCTTTTTGATTTATTTAAATCATGTTCATCTAGATTCTCTAAAATATCAGACACATCATCATCAAAATATTCTTCATATATTTTATTTTTTAATATTGGTGTTTTTGCTCCAATATTTTCATACAATTTACCATTATTATTTATATTTCCAATTAAAATTTTATTATTACTTGCTATGTTTCCCCCAATATTGCCACCTTGTACATTTATATCCAAACTTTCTTCTTTTGATAATGACAACAATGTATAGATAAATTCATTATTGCTTGCCTCTGTCAATATAGTCATTTCGTTTCCTACAATGCTCATAAAAAACATTTCCATAACTATTACTATAGATATTATTCTTTTTTTCATTTTTTATCCTTTCCGTGTGTATTTTATAACCATTGGCTACTTAATTATAAAACATCCTATTACTTATTCTTAATTATGTAGCCATCTGATTTCTATCCCATTAAATTGTATCGTATTACTATCACATTTTCAATGCTATTTTATTAACACTATAGTACCATTAATATAGTCCACATATCCCTTTTTACAGCGAAACAGCCACCCTTGGGTTTCCCCGCGGGTGGCTGTTCCATCTTTATATGAAAGTGTTTGAAAGAAAAAAGCTTAG
>CAKOYE010000073.1 GCA_934130485.1 uncultured Bacilli bacterium | reverse complement strand
TGGTGATACATTTGCCAAAGATGATTTGATAAATGGAAATTTAAAATTAGTTTTATCAATTCTAAAAAAATACAATAATAGAACTGATAATATGGATGATTTATTTCAAGTAGGTTGTGTTGGTTTAATTAAAGCTATTGATAATTTTGACTTATCTCATGAGGTAAAATTTTCAACTTATGCGGTTCCAATGATATTAGGAGAAGTAAAACGTTATTTAAGAGATAATAATAGTGTTAGAATTGCAAGAAGTATTAAAGATACAGCATATAGAGCATTAAAAGTAAAAGAAGAACTTACTAATTCTTTAGGACGTGAACCGTCAGTTGACGCAATAGCTTCAAAATTAGGTTTACCAGTTTATGAAGTTAGTAATGCACTTGATTCTATGAGAGATACAATAAGTATGTTTGAACCTATATATAATGATGGTGGAGATACAATTTATCTAGCTGATCAATTAGCTGATAAAAAAAATGATTATTATGATAAAGACATAAAAATTGCTTTAAATGATGCAATCAAGAAACTCAAAGAAAAAGAAAAATATATATTAGTAGAACGTTATATTATTGGTAAAACACAAATGGAATTATCAACTGAACTAGGAATTTCTCAGGCACAAATTTCAAGGTTAGAAAAAAGTGGATTAAGTAATTTGAAAAAAATGATTTCTTAAAATTACATATAAATAAAAAATATTAATATAATATCTTAGGTGATTTTATGCGTTTATCAGAATTACAAAATAAAGATGTTATAAATATTACTGATGGTAAAAAAGTTGGAAATATTATTGATATTGCTATAGAAAATAATGGCAAAATGACTAGTCTTATAGTTGAAAAATCAAAATTTTTTGTTTCGATGTTTTCCAACAAAAATGAACTTGAAATAAAATGGGAGCAAATTGAAAAAATAGGTGAAGATGTAATCTTAGTTACAATCAAACTTTAAAATAATAAATTATTTTATTTACATATAATATGATTTTTGATATAATTTTTCTAGTATAGAAAGAGGTATATCATGAAAAATATTATTTTAGCTATAAAAGGTTTTTTTATTGGTCTTGCAAATGTTATTCCAGGTGTAAGTGGCGGAACACTAGCTCTTACTTTAGGAATATATGAAAAATTAATTGAATGTATTAGTCACTTCTTTAAGAATTTAAAAGAAAATATTAAATTTCTTTTGCCTATAGGAATAGGAGCTGTAATTGCAATTTTATCTTTGAGTCATCTTATAAGTTTTTGCCTTGATAATTATGTATTACCAACAATCTTATTCTTTATTGGAGCGATCTTAGGAGGACTTCCAATGCTTATAAAAAAAGTAAAGGGAAATAAAATTTCAATTTCTAATGTTATTATATTTTTGATAACTTTTGGTATTATAATTTTATTATTATTTTTAAATAGTGAAACAGAAGTAAGTTTTCAAAATATGAATATAATTGATTATTTATTACTTTTTGTAGTAGGCGTAGTTGCCTCTGCAACAATGGTAATTCCAGGTGTAAGTGGTTCAGCAGTTTTGATGACAATTGGTTATTATAAACCTATTTTGAATATTGTTAAAAATTTGACTGATTTTTCTTCTTTAGGAAGTAATTTAGCTATTTTAATTCCATTTGGATTAGGAGTATTAGTTGGTATTCTTTTGATAGCAAAAGTACTTGAATTTTTATTTAAAAATTTTGAAGTAAAAACATATTATGGGGTGTTAGGATTTATAGTTGCATCTATAATTGCAATTTTATATCAAAATTTAGTTGTTAATTCAAGTTTTGTGTTTACTGTTCCATCATTAATAATTGGTATAATACTTTTCACATTAGGATTTGTGATTGCATATAAACTAGGCGATAAATAAGATTTTTAAATAAATCTTATTTTTTATATAAAGGTAATATTCTAAAATAAAAATATATATGATATACTTATATTAGTAGGTGATAGAATGAAAGTTATAGTAAGCGCTGGTGGAACTGGAGGACATATATATCCTGCACTAGCAATTATAAATTGTATAAAAAAAATGGAACCAGATAGTTCTATATTATATATTGGTACGCATAATAGGATGGAAAATGAAATAGTTCCTGCAAATAACATTCCATATAAAAGTATTGAAATATATGGGTTTCAAGGAAAGAATCCTTTTAAAAATATAAAAACAATAAAGTATTTTTTATCAAGCTATGAAAAATGCAAAGATATTATAAAAAAATTTAATCCTGATGTTGTTATTGGTGTAGGAGGATACGTAACTGGACCTGTTGTTTATGCTGCTCAAAAATTAGGTTATAAAACATTTATTCACGAACAAAATAGTATTCCTGGAAAATGCAATAAATTTTTAAGTAGAAAATGTAATAAAATTGGTGTATCTTTTAGATCAACACTTAAATATTTTAAAGATGATAAGGCGATATTTACAGGTAATCCTTGTAGTGAAAGCGCTATAAATTGTAAAATGATTAATAAATCAGAATTTGGATTAACTGAAGGTAAAAAATTAGTTTATATTGTTATGGGGTCTTTAGGTAGTGAGAGAATGACTGAATTTTTAGTAAAATCAATTTATATGTTTAATAATAAACCATATGAAGTAATGTTTATTACTGGAAAAAATTCATTTGAATTAGTAAAAAATAATGAGTTTCCTAAAAATGTTAAAGTATTACCTTACATTGATTCTCAAGCACGTGTTATGAAAGCTGCTGATTTAATAGTTAGTAGGTGTGGTGCTTCTACTTTAAGCGAAATTATTGCACTTTCAAAACCATCAATTTTGATACCAAGTCCATATGTTGCAAATAATCATCAGTATAAAAATGCTTTGGACTTAACAGAGCGTAATGCAGCTATAATGTTGGAAGAAAAAGATTTAAAAGGAGATATTTTAGTTAGAAAAATAGATTCTTTAATTAATGATCAAGAAAAATTGAATCAAATGAAGAATAATTTGAAAGAATTATATATTCCAAATAGCGCTCAAAAAATTTATAATATTTTAAAAGAAATGGTTGATAAAAAATAATGGATAATATATTTATAAATTGTGGTGAAGTATTATATATGCCATCACTAAAAAAGTATAATACATATAATGTAGAATCAAGTGTTAAATTTTTGATATTTCCTAACGATATAAATGAGTTAAAAAATACTTTAAAAATTGCTTCAGAAAATAATTTAAAAACTAAAATAATAGGTAATGGTTCAAATTTGGTATTTGTAAAAGATTATTATGATATGGTTTTTATTAACTTAAAGAATTTTAACAAATTTGAAATTAATAAAAATTATATAAAAGCACAAGCAGGTGTTAATTTAATGAAGTTAGCACTTAAGGCATCGAAATTAGGATTATCTGGGTTAGAATTTGCAACTGGTATTCCAGCAACAGTTGGTGGAGCAATACTAATGAATGCAGGTGCTTATAATAGTGATATATCTTGTATTTTGAAAAATGTTATTGTAATGGATGAAAATTATGAATTAAAAGAATTAAACCAAAATCAACTTGATTTTTCGTACAGACATTCATTATTACAAGAAAATAAAAATTATATTTGTTTAGAAGCAAATTTTGAGTTAAAAAAAGGCGATATAAATTCAATTATGGATTTAATTAATAATAGAAGAGAAAGAAGAATAAATTCTCAACCTCTTGAATATCCAAGTGCTGGAAGTGTATTTAGAAATCCTAGTAAAGAAATTTTTGCAGGAAAATTAATTGAAGACTTAAATTTAAAGGGAAAAAATATTGGTGATGC
>CAKOYE010000072.1 GCA_934130485.1 uncultured Bacilli bacterium | reverse complement strand
ACTGTAGCAGTAGAAGTATGAACTCTTCCTTGTGTTTCAGTTGCAGGAACTCTTTGTACACGATGCGCACCACTTTCGTACTTTAACTTAGAATAAACACTATCACCTTTAATAGTAAAACTTATAAGTGAATAACCACCTGCTTCAGATGGATATTCCTCATTAATTTCAATATGCCATCCTTGTTTTTCAGAATAATGTTTATACATATCAAATAAGTCACCCGCAAAAATATTTCCTTCGTCGCCACCAGCTGCACCACGAATTTCTACAATAACATTTTTTCCATCATTAGGATCTTTTGGCAACAATAAAATTTCAAATTTACTTTCTAAAGATGATTTTTTATTTTCTAATTCGCTTAATTCTTCTTTTGCAAATTCACTCATTTCAGCATCTTTCAACATTTCTTTTGCCGCAGTAATATCTTCTAATATTTTTTTATATTCTTGATATGTTTCATAAGTTTCACTAAGTGAAGATTGTTCCTTACTAAGTTCAGTCATTTTTTTTATATTTGTAATATTTTCAGGATTAAGTAATTCTTCACTAATTGTATTATATCTTTCTTCTACCGAATTTAATCTTTCTATCATATAAATTTCCTTCCATAAATTTCTAACGGTTATAATTATACTATAAATTTTTAAATTAGGCAAATCACATATAATTAAATAAAATGCTTATAATAATAGTGGTGATAAAATGAATTTAAAAATATATAAAATAATAAGTATTATTGGTGTATTTTTGCTAGCTTTCCCATTTCATTTCTTATATGATTGGTGTCCTAACGCTATTTTTTCTATATTTTTCCCTGTTAATGAAAGTATATGGGAACATATGAAATTACTTTATACTTCAGTATTATTATATGAAATTATTGAATATATAATTTTTAAAATTAAAAATATAAAAGTAAATAATTTTATATTCGCATCTATTTTAGTAAGTATTATAAGTATTCCAATTTATTTAATTATGTTCCTCCCTATTTACTATAAAATTGGTGAAAATATGTTTATTGCTTTAACAATTATGTTAATAACATTTATTATTATCGAAAATATTAAATTTAAACTGTTTAATTATAAAAAACTAAATTTAGAAATATTAGGAATAATTTTAATTATTATTACTTATGTAGTTATTGGAATACTAACATATTATCCACCACATTCTAATTTATTTTTTGATCCTTTAAATGAAATTTATGGAATAAACAAAAAAATAATTAAACTAAATTAATTATTTTTTTACAATGAACTTGCCTTATCCATAGTATAAATTAAAATTTTATTGTTATTTTCTCTCTCAAAAAAATTATTTTTATCTTCATAATTACTTATACTTTGATTTAAATGTACCAAATCTTGTTCATATTCATTCATTAATTTTGTATCTAATAATAAATATTCAAAACATAATGAATTAAACATTTTAATCTTATTTAAATCATCAATATCATTAGAATTCAAAATTAATTTAGTAAACTTAACAATTGTTTCAAATGTTTCATTAATTAAATTAACGTTATTAGTATTTAATCCAATATTTTTTATAATTGAAACTATTTTATAATAAATAAATTTGTTTGAAAATAGAACTTTATTCTTATAAAATTTGTTTATAAATAAATTGTTTTCTAATTTTATAACCTCTGAAGTTGTAAAATTATCATTATTTAAACTTCTATGAACTTTTGTAATATCTTTAGACGAGAATAATTTATTATCAATCAAGTAAGTATATAATTTTTGAGCTAATTCATTATCTATTTTTTCTTTTAAATACAAAAGATTATTAGAGTCATTTTCAACAATACTTTTAACACTATTTAATAAATTATTATATTCTTCATTTATAACTTCAATACTATCATTAAATAAACACATATCATTTAACATAATAGATAATTTATAATATAAAAACTTATTACTATATAAAAAACGATTTTTACAAAAAGAATTAATTAGCAACTTATTCTCTAAAGATACAACATTTTCATCACATAAATTTACACTATTAATATTTCTATATATTTTCAAAACATCTTCAGCAGTTACAACATTTTTAAATAAATCTTCACTATCTGAATAAAAATTACACATTTTATTTTACCCTTCTTTCAAAGCCGCTTTTCAATACTACCACATAAAAATCAATATGTCAAGTTTTTCAACATTTACATAAAAGAACCAAGTATTAATTGGTTCTTAATCTATATTAAACGCTAATGCATAGCGTACCAATTAACAAGTATAAAAAACTTATACTTGTATTAAAAATAGTAATTACTATTTTTATAAAGATGAAAGAAAAACACAATTCACAATTAATAATATGTTTTAATATTGCATTTAGAACATACACTATATTTTTAATATACCCAAAATTCATAATTTATTTAAATAAATATATATATTTATTTATTTATTAATTTTCATCCATAATAATATATTCATTATATTAATATTTGTTTCAAAATTTTTTGGTTAAATTATAATTTTTTATCTTATTACACTATCACCACAATATAACAAATTACTAACATTATAATAATTTATATTTTCCCTTTCTATGGTGTACATATTTCTATCTTTAATTTATTATTTTCAAATTTAAGCATAATACTACCATCTAAATTTGTTGTATATATTTGGATTTTTTAATTATTTAGTACTTCTTCATTTGAATGACAATATTTATTATTCTTACCAACACTAATTATTGAGTATCTTGGATTTATTTCAGTAATAAAATTTTTACCACTGCTTGTCCTAGATCAATGCTGACCTATTTTTAATACATCTATATCACTTATATTGTATTTATCTAAAATGTTTTTTTCTTTTTCTAATTCCTTTAAACTCTTTTCAGGAGTAGGTAAATCTTCTGGCATTGTACCGCATAGTCTTTTAATGCTATTTCTTACTTCTCTGCCTACTTCGTAATGAACAGAATTTGCAGTATATTCATTATCCACATTATCTCTTTTTAATTTAGCATCAATTTGAGCAATTCTAAATATATTATCCGCAAGTTCTTCACTTCCCATATTATCTAATATATCTTCTCTATATCTTAATTTCTTTCTTTTGAAAATGTCATCCGCTGTTTCGCACGTTTATAAGTCCTTTATATCCTGCATTATGAAATCTAGCTAAATCTTTTACTCCACTTTTAACTGCTGTTTTATTTAAATTATAATTACCTTTTCTTACCTGATTTCTTCTATATAATCTTTTCTCATCTTCTGTAAGTTCATTATACCTTTTTTCAGATAGTTCTTGTTTCCTTGTTTGAATGGCAAAGTAGGTTTGACCTAAAGCTATCGCTTCTTTTCTGGAATCACCATTTTGTGCAATAAGATAGCATGCATATCTTGATAACATGTAATCTTTAGTTTTTCTTTTTGTATTTGAACCAATTTGAACCATTTTGCCAACGTCGGCAAAATGGTCACCAATATTTATATTTGAATTATTACATGCTTGTTTTGATTTATTAATAACATTTTCAAATCTTCTCCATTGTGTATATTCTAATACTTTTTGTAATTCTCTAGCTAACCAGTATTCATTACCAAATTCATCTATATGTTTTATATCTTCAAATACTTTCTCTGTATATTCTTTTATTTCATTCATTTCATCATCTTCCTTTCTATGGATTACATGTCTCAATCTTTAATTTATTATTCTTAGTCTTAAACATAATGCTACCATCTTGGTCTGTTCTATATATTTTAGAATCTTTTAAATTTTCTAATACTTCTTTATTGGGATGACCATATCT
>CAKOYE010000071.1 GCA_934130485.1 uncultured Bacilli bacterium | reverse complement strand
TGCTACATATTTACCTATATGATATAAGTGATCACTATAATCCCACCACGTTACTGAAAATAATTTTTCAATCAAAAGTCCACCAACTAATTCAATAAAACTTAATAGAAAGAAATTAAATAAAAAAACTAAAAAGAACTTTATATATTTATTTTTTTTGAAGTTTTTAAAAATATATTTTGTAGTAAAAATAATTATAACTGCACCAAATCCATATAATGGTGTCCAAGGACCGTATAAAATTCCACTTTCACCTGACCACTTGAAAACCGAGTATGATATTGTTTCTAATATAAACCCTATAATAGAATATACCCAAAAACAATTTATATAGTACATATTATCACCAAAAATATTATGTAAAAATATAAAAATTTTTATACAATATTTATAAAATTTTATCTATTAATCCATATTGAACTGCCTCATTTGCTGTTAAAAAATAATCTCTTTCTGTATCATGTTCAATAGTTTTTAAATCTTTTCCAGTATTTTTTGAAAGCATTTTATTTAATTTTTCGCGCATTTTTAAAATACGTTCTGCTGCAATTTTTATTTCTGTTGCTTGTCCTTGTGCTCCTCCTAGTGGTTGATGAATCATAACTTCACTATTAGGTAGAGCAAATCTTTTTCCTTTTTGACCACTTGATAACAAAAATGCTCCCATTGATGCTGCCATTCCTATACAAATTGTAGAGACATCACTTTTTATAAAATTCATAGTATCATATATTGCCATACCTGCTGTAACACTTCCTCCTGGAGAATTAATATATAAACTTATATCATTATGATTTAATGAATCAAGATACAAAAGTTCACTAATTATAGTATTACAATTTATATCATCAATTTCACCATTTAGCATAATAATTCTATCTTTTAATAATCTAGAATATATATCGTATGCTCTTTCTCCATTATTGCATTTTTCAATTACTGTAGGAATTAATCCCATTTTATCACCTCTAATATTTATAATAGTGTAAAGTATTAATATTTATTCATTAAAAAATGTGACAAAATATTTTTTTTTTGATAGAATATTTATAAGTAGAATAGAGGGATAATTATGTCTAGAAATATTAAAGTTAACTTCCGAAATATTATTACTATGGAATTTTTAGAAGGTACAACTTTTAAAGAAATTAGTGAAAAATTTAAAAGCTATTTCGAATATCCTATATTAGTTGCAAACGTAGACAATTCTATAGTAGATTTAGGTGAAAAATTAACAAAAAAGTGTGATATAGATTTTTATGATAGAAGTTCTTTAGTTGGAAATCATATTTATAGAAAAAGCCTACAATTTATGTTAGTACTAGCTATTAAAAGATTATTTGGTGAAAACGCTGAAGTTTTAATTGAACACTCAGTTAGTAAAGGTGTATATTGTGAATTAGTCGACATAAAGGTAACTAAATCAGTATTGAAAAATATTGAAAATGAAATGCATAAAATTGTATCAGAAGATTTAATATTTAATAAAATTAGTGCATCTAGAATAGATTCAATAAAATATTTCAAAAAGAAAAAATGGTTAGATAAAGTTAAAGTTTTAAAATATATTAGTAATACTTATATAAATTTGTATCGCATTGATACTATTTATGATTATTATTATAGTGAAATGGCATATTCTACATCTGATTTAGATCAATTTACTTTAAATTATATTGATGAATCAGGATTCGTAATATGTTATCCGGATATATTTAATCCAGAATGTGTTTTACCATATAATCATCACGAATTATTATTTAATAAATTTTTGAATTATACAAAATGGGGAAGAAAAATAGGAATTTCAAATGCAGCAGATTTAAATGAAATTGTTTCTTTAGGTAAATATAGTGATTTAATTCGTTTATCTGAGGCATATTATAACAGTCAAATTTCAAAAATAGCTGACAAAATATATGAGAATTCAAAAAATATTAAAGTTGTTTTAATTGCGGGACCATCTTCTAGTGGTAAAACTACAACATCAAAAAAATTAGAAGTTTATTTAAGAAGTAAAGGTTTAGTTCCACACCAAATTTCAATTGATGACTATTTTGTCAATAGAGAAGATACGCCAAGAGATGAAAATGGAGAACTTGATTTTGAATCAATTGATGCTTTAGATGTTGATTTATTCAATAAACAATTACTTAGTTTATTAGAGGGTGAAAAAGTTTTATTGCCACAATATAATTTTGTTCTTGGAAAAAGAGAATATAAAAACAAGTGGTTAAAGTTAGAAGAAAATGACATAATAATTATTGAGGGACTTCACGCACTTAATGATACTATGACAATGTCAATTAACTCTAAAAATAAATATAAGATATATATAAGCCCTTTGACACAACTAAATATTGATAATCATAATTATATTCGTACTACAGACACAAGAAAATTAAGAAGAATAGTTCGTGATAATAAATACCGTGGTCATAGTGCAGGTGATACCCTTAAAATGTGGTCAAAAATTAAAAGAGGGGAAGAAAAATACATCTTTCCTTATCAAGATAATGTTGATGAAATTATTAACTCAGCACTGGTATACGAAATAGGTGTTTTAAAAACCTATGTAGAACCATTACTGTTTTCTGTTACAGAGGAAGATCCAATGTATCCAGAAGCACTAAGGTTAATAAATTTTTTAAGAAATTTTTTGCCAATACCTAGTGATGATGTTCCAAGTGATTCAATTTTAAGAGAATTTATTGGTGGAAGTGTATTTAATGATTAAAATAAATTTAAATTATAATATTGATAATAAGATTTAGAATAGGAGAAATATATGATAAAAGTTGCAATTAATGGTTTTGGAAGAATTGGAAGATTAGTATTTAGAATTATGGATAGTAATCCTATGTTTGATGTTGTTGCTATTAATGATTTGACTGATGCAGAACAGTTAGCATATCTATTAAAATATGATACATCACATAGAAATTATCGTGTAGATGAAATAAGTTATGAAGATAATTATATTATTGTAGGTAATAAAAAAATTAGGGTATATTCAGAAACAGATCCTGCTAATTTACCTTGGGGTGAATTACAAATTGATGAGGTATTTGAATGTACTGGTAGATTTGTAGAGAAAGATAAGGCTTTATCTCATATTAGAGCAGGAGCAAAAAAAGTTATAATAAGTGCACCTGGGAAAGGTGATATGAAGACAATCGTTTATAATGTAAATCATGATACTTTAGATGGAACAGAAGAAGTTATTAGTGCTGCTTCTTGTACAACAAATTGTCTAGCTCCAGTATGTAAAGTGTTAAATGATAATTTTAAAATTGTAAAAGGATATATGACAACAGTTCACGCATATACAAATGATCAAGCTACACTTGATATTGCTCATAAAAAGGGTGCAAAATCCCGTCGTGGGCGTGCCGCTGCTGCAAATATAATTCCATCGTCAACAGGAGCAGCAAGTGCTATTGGATTAGTTATTCCAGAATTAAAAGGGAAACTAGATGGTAGTGCTTTAAGAGTACCAACTACTACTGGTTCTGTTGTTGATTTAACTCTTGAACTAGAAAGAAATGCAACTGTAGAAGAAATTAATAATTCATTTATTAAAAATAAAAATGAAACATTGGGTTATACTACAGATCCAATAGTGTCAAGTGATATAATAGGTTCACATTTGGGAGGTCTAGTTGATGGACTGCTTACCAGTGTTTTAGAAGTTGATGGACATCAATTAGTAAAAGTGGTTGCTTGGTATGATAATGAGATGAGTTATAGTGCTCAAATGGTAAGAACAGCACTTTATCTTGGAAAACTTATGAATAAATAATATTATTAGAAAAGTTCATTTTATTAAAATTTGAACTTTTTTG
>CAKOYE010000070.1 GCA_934130485.1 uncultured Bacilli bacterium | reverse complement strand
AATGAAAAACAAAAGCCAAAACAATTAGTATATAAAAATGAAAATATACATCAAAATAATAACGGATATATTAGTGCCTTAATATTATCTTTAATTACTGCATTTTTTAGTGGATTTGTTTTCGCATTAACTTTATTATTAATTAAATAAAAACTATTGACTCTCCCCTTAACTATAATGTTAGTATTAATCAAAGGGGGGAATTAATATGAAAAATAATGAAAAAATTTTAGAACTTAAAAAAATGAGAAATACTTTAATTTTGCTAAAGGAATATTATCTTTATAATAATGTAGAAGATAATAACAAAAAAGAAAAAGTAAAACAATTGGTTTTAAAAAAGAAATTTTATGGTAAAGAATTAGTAGTTGGATAGTTAATACTAATTGTTAAAGGATGTGATTTAATGTATAAGATTGGTGAATTTGCTGAAATTACTAATCTATCAGTCAAAACTTTAAGATATTATAATGAAATAGGATTACTATTACCAGAAGAGGTAGATATATATTCAGGATATAGGTATTATGGTAATAGAAATATAGAAGAAGTAAAAATAATAAAGGAATTAAAAGAAGCTGGATTTACATTAGATGAAATAATAAATAAATGGAACAAATTTACAGTAAATGATTTTGAAAATAAAAGGAAAGAACTCTACCAAAAACAATTAGAGATAGATAAATCTATAAAAAAAGGTGACTATTTAAAAAATCACATTATTAATGGAAAAATAGTTAATTATGAATTAAATAATAATAGAGTCAAAAAATTATAGGAGGAATTTATGAAGAAAAATTTGATCGAAGTAATTGGAAAATCTAATACAGGAAAAACAAGAAAAATTTTATTTGAAAAAGTAGAAAATGATATAAAAAACAATAAAAATTTATTTATTATTGATGATAAACAAGAATACTATAACAAGTTTTATGAAGAATTAAAAAATAACGAGTATGAGATTAAAGTTATTAATTTTAAGGAACCATTAAAATCAAATGGTTGGGATCCAATAGAATATATTAATTATTTATATAATAATAATAAAATGGATAAATCTATAGAAATGACAAAAAACATTGGAATATCCTTATTTCCACAAGTTGATACAGATCCATTCTGGTCACAAATGTCATCTGATTATTTTACTGGTATAGTATTATCTTTAATTGAAGCAACAAATGAATTAAAAAAACAAGAAGAATGTACATTTACATCTATTTATAACATAATTAATGATGGAGAAAAAGAAATAGATGATAGTACAATAATGAAAAAATATGTAAAAAGATTTGATGCGTTAAATCCAATTTATATTGCACTTGCTCCAACCGTATTTTCACCAAAAGAAACAAGGGAAAGTATTTTGTCAGTAGTTAAACAAAACTTAAATAATTTATTTATGAGACAAGAATTATTAAAGTCATTTTATAATAATGAATTTAAAATATCTCAAATAAATAAAAAAATTGCTATTTTTGTAATTGGTTATAAACCAATCAACTTTTTAACAAACATTTTATTAGAACAGGTATATGATTATATTATAAGTAAAAATATTGATATGTCATTTGTACTTGATAATTTTGATTTATTATCTAAAATTAATATAATTGAAGAAATGATAAATAGTTCACTTGATAATAAAATAGACATATATATTGGAATAAGAAATGAAGAAAAAATATTGGATATATATGGTAAATATACATTTGGTGATATTGAAAATGTAATTAGATTAAATGATATATATGAAAGTTCTGAAAAAGAATCAGAAAAAGAATTACCAAATTTAAACAATAAAAAAGCTACATATTTTGACTTTGAAGAATATGTAAGGATTGAAAAAAAAGAATCATTATCTTCTATTGATAATAAGGTTATTGAGGCCAATAATTTAATTCAACAAAATAAATTGGATATGGCTTTAGAAATTCTAGAAAATGCCTTATCAGATAAACAAATTGTTAATTTGAGAAAAGGTGTTGATTATTCTTTCAGGGATATTGTAGAGTTTTATGATTATGCAGAAAAATATCCAGAAAATAAAGATTTAGTATGGATTAATCCTTATTATTCAATTATATATAAATTACTTGGTTATATTGAATCTGAAAAAGGTAATTTCAAGCAAGCGTTAGATTATTTGAATCAAGGATTAGAAATTAGTCCACAAAATCCAGAAATTTATTTTGAAATCGCAGAGTGTTACAAAATGCAAAAAGAATATGATAAAATGTTCGATGTAACTAAATCAATTTATGATTTTATATTTAGACCTGATGATTTAGCACATTATTATCGTTTATTAGGATATTACTACACTGAAAAAGAAAAATATGACTTAGCCTATAATCTTTATAAATTAAGTTTAATTTTTGAAAAAAATTCAGCTGCATATAATGAAATTAACTACATTTGTTCAAAATGTAATTCTATTAGTATAGATAATAGAATAAATTGTGATTTAATAAAAAATAATAATATTCCAATAGGTGCTAATGAAAGAAATATAGAAAAAATTTCTAAATTAATTAATTCAAAAGAAATAAACGAAAAGAAACCAAACATAATTTATGACTTAAAACACCGCTTATCAATCTTTTTACAAATAAAAAATTTAGATGGGAATAACTAAATAATTGATATTAGTAATATATATTAATCCGGTTCGTAAATATGTGTAAATTATTAACTTAATAATACTTGAAAAAAATTTATAGTATGATACTAATAAATAAAGGAGAAATATTATGAAATTTCGATTAAACGAATATGGAAGCAAAAATATAGAAAAAATTGAAAATCTAGATGCAACAAATTTATACGATTTAGGTAAAAAGCTATTAAATGGTGATGGTGTCGAACGTGATTTTAGAAAAGGAAAAGAATATTTAGAAAAATCAGCAGATTTAGGTAACAAAAAGGCATTTGATATGCTAGGTATTATGTATTTAAATGGATTTGGAGTAGAGAAGGATCTTGATATTGCATTAGACTATTTCAAAAAAGCAGATCAACCAGAAAAAGTTGAACTTATAAACACGATGAAGGATATTTGGGGGGATCAATATAAATATGTAAAGAATAAAAAAGAAAGTCTTGATTCAACGATAGATACAAATGAATTTAGAGAAAATAGCAAATCAAAAAATTCTGATGAAAAACAAAATAACGAGAAAAATATTAACTCAGAAGAATTATTTCAAAAAGGTTATAATTTGCTTGGAAATGGGAATCCAAAAGATTTAGTAGAAGCAAGAGAATATTTAGAAAAAGCTTCAGAATATGGAAATAAAAAAGCAGGTTTTGTTCTAGGAAGTATGTATTTGAATGCGCTTGGTGTTGAACAAAATTTGAAAAAATCATTAGAATATTATAAAAAATCAGATTCAAAAACTCAAATAGAATTAACAGATAAATTAATAAGAGAATATGGTGAAAATTATAAATATATAAATGAAATAAACCATAAAAACGATATGTATATTCATCTTCCAATTGAATTTAAAAATGATGAAAAAGAAAAAAATGAAAAACTTTATTTTCAAAAAAATTTGCAATCGGATTCAGAGATTAATAAACAAGACATTATTAATAAATATATAGCTAAAATTGATGAAAGACTTGATGAATTAGGATCTTCAAGGAGAGTAAGATAATAGAAGTTCTAAATACTTCTATTTTTAGTAAATTTGTATATTTGAATATAAAAAAAGATTAATATAAACATTTTAATTAAATTTATTTGAAATAAATTTTTTATATGATAAAATATGCTATAACAAAATTTAAATAATAATTAAAAACTTATTAAAAATATATTGAGAGGTATAAAATGAGAAGTAAAGAAAAT
>CAKOYE010000069.1 GCA_934130485.1 uncultured Bacilli bacterium | reverse complement strand
TATCATTTTATCAAATTAAATATTTTAAATCAATGTTGAACATTATATCAATATTATATTCTAATAAATTTTAACATACGTTTGTTCGCTAGTCAACTGATTTTAGTTTTTTTATAACAAAAAAATGAAACCATAAGATTTCATTTTTCTAACTATATCTTTGATATTGATAAAGATGCTTTTATATCATTTAATTCTGAATCTAATTCTAAAGTAGAATCCTTCGAAATTGAAATCGCCAAAGTTTCATTTTTTATATAATCCATATAATTATTTATTGATTTATCTAATTGTTCTGGTCCATTATAATAAACCTTAATTTTATCAACAATATTTAAATCCAAATCTTTTCTTAAACTTTGTACCTTTCTTACTACTTCACGAGCAAGTCCTTCCAAAATTAAATCCTCAGTTAATTCTGTATTTAAAACAACACATGTTTTTGAATCATTACTAGCAACATATCCTTCTAAAACATCAATTGATACAATTGTATTATCACTATTTAAAGTAAATTCTTCACCATCTAATTTAATTACCATAGAATCATAAGTTACTCTGTAAGCATCATTACTAGATAATTTCTTTAATTCTTCTTGTAATAATTTTATTTTAGGTCCTAATTCCTTACCAAGTACTTTAAAGTTAGGTTTTAATGAATAACTCAAATATTCTGTCATATCAGTTTTATAAACAATATTTTTAACATTTAATTCTTCTTTAACAATTGAATCTAAATTACCAATAATATCTTTAACTGATGAAGATAAAATAACTTCTTTAATTGGTTGACGAACCTTAATATTAACAGTTTCTCTAGCGTCACGACCTAAACTACATATATCACGAACTAAATCCATTTTTTCTTCTACTTTTTCATTTATTAGTTTTTCATTGCATTTAGGGAAATCAGCTAAATGAACGCTTTCTAAAGATGTCAATTTAGTATATATTTCTTCTGATATATAAGGAGTAATAGGAGCTACTAATTTAGATAGTGTAACTAATACTTCATATGTTGTTTGATATACTGCTTTTTTGCTTAAAGATAACTCAGAATCCCAAAATCTTCTTCTATTTGATCTAATATACCAATTTGATAAATCATCATTTAAAAATGGTACAATTAATTTTACAACTTTATTTAAATCATAAGATTCATAAGCATTAGTTACATCACGTACAAGTTTATTTAATTTAGAAAGTAGCCATTTATCTATTAATTCTCTGTTTTCAACTTCAATATTATATTCTCTTGGATCGATATTATCAGCATTAGCATACATTTCAAAAAATGAATAAGCATTTTTAAGTGTTGCATAAAATTTTGAATAGATTTCTTTTAAGCCGACCATATCAAATCTAAGTGGTGTCCAAACAGGTGATGCATATAACATATAATATCTAACTGGATCTGCCCCATACTCAGTCATAATATCAACTGGATTTATAATATTTCCAACCGATTTAGACATTTTCTTTCCGTTAGCATCAAGCATCATATCATTTACCACAACATTTTTATAACTTGAAACACCTGAAACTAATGTAGAAATACATAAAAGAGAATTAAACCAACCTCTTGTTTGATCTACACCTTCAGCTATAAAATCACCTGGAAATTGACTTTCAAAAAGTTCTTTATTTTCAAATGGATAATGAAATTGAGCGTATGGCATAGCTCCACTATCAAACCAAACATCCATAACATCAGTTACCCTATTCATCGATTTGTGGCACTTAGGACACTCAATATGAATATTATCTACATAAGGTCTATGAAGTTCAATTTTTCTAACATCAACATCTCCTACAACTTTTTCCTGTAATTCATCAAGCGACCCAATACATTCAATATGACCACATTCACAAGTCCAAATTGGCATAGGACAACCCCAATATCTATTTCTTGAAATTCCCCAGTCAACCATTCCTTCTAGCCAATTATTAAATCTTTTTTCACCTACATAAGAAGGATACCAATTAACCCTTTTATTGCACTCAATTATTTTTTCTTTTAATTTAGTTGTTTCAATATACCAAGCTGGTTTAGAATAATAAATAAGTGGTTTTTTACATCTCCAACAATGTGGATAATTATGAGTTATTTTTTGCTTTTTAAATAATTTATCATTTTCTTTTAAATATTTAATAATATCAAGTTCTAACTCTGGATCAGTTACAATTCTATTCTTCCAAGGACCAATTGTATAAAGACCATCCTTATTTACACTTTTTGAAGAAGTTACACCGTTTATTTTAGCAACTCTTGAATCATCTTCTCCATAAGAAGGCGCAATATGAACTATACCAGTACCATCTAAAGCAGTAACATAACTGTCAGCTAAAACACAAAATGCTTTACCTTCAACTTTAGCAAAAGGCATTAATTGTTCATATCTTTTTCCAACTAAGTCTTTACCTTTATATGTTTCTAAAACTAAATAATCTTCGCCTAAAACTTTATCAGCTAAATTTTTACATACTATAAAATTATTTCCTTTAGATGACGCTTTAATATAGTCATAATCTGGATTTACACAAGTTGCAACATTATCTATAAGAGTCCATGGTGTTGTTGTCCAAACTAATAAATATGCATCTTCATCAACTAATTTTAATGGTACAATTACAGTATTAACTGAATCTTGTTGATATCCTTGAAATACTTCATTTTGTGATAATTCAGTTCCACATCTTGGACAATATGGTAAAACTTTATTACCATGATAAATTAAACCTTTATCAAATATATTTTTAATTAGCCACCATTCTGATTCAATATAATCATTAGTACATGTTATATATGGATTAGTAATATCAATAAATTGCCCCATCATCTCTGTAACCTTTTTTACTTCATCTATATTAGAATCAGTTTCTTTATTACATTCCTTACAGAAATTTTCAATTCCAAATTTTTCAATATCAGATTTATTCTTAAATCCCAACTTTTTTTCAACATTGACTTCAATTGGTAATCCATGAGTATCAAGACCAATTTTTCTTAAAACTTTATATCCTTGCATTGTTTTATATTTACAAACTGCATCTTTAATAGTTTTTGCAAAAACATGATGCAATCCAGGTTTTGCATTCGCATAAATTGGTCCATCATAAAATACAAACATATTCTTATCAGATCTATTATCAATTGTTTTCTTTAAAATGTTTTCACAACCACCCCATTCTTCACGAATTTGTCTTTCAACATCAGATACATTTCCTGCTTTTAATTTTTCAAATTTCATATATTTCCTCCTACTATTACAAATGTATAATAAATTATAAATAAAACTAACATTGATATTCCACCAAATTTACCTATCTTATGTTTTTTAAATGACAACATAAATAATAAAACAGCTGATACCAATAACATAATTAAATCAATATTGTTAAATCCAACCGCATCAATACCACCAAATAAAGCAACTGGAAGACCTAATACTATACCTATATTAAAAATATTACTACCAACTATATTTCCAACCATTATTTCTTGTTCGCCTTTTTTTATAGAAACAATAGAAGTAACAAGTTCTGGTAGAGACGTTCCAAAAGCTACTATAGTAAGCGCGATCATTTTTTGACTAACACCTAGTATGGTTGCAATAGTACTTGCACTATCTACAACTAAATTACTACCTACAATTATCGCAACAATTCCTAAAATTGTAAAAATTATAGATTTTGGAATATTGAATTTTGCTAAAGAATCAGCATCTTCATCCTTTTTATTTCTTACAATGGAAATTAAATAATAAATAAAAACTGTGAAGAAAAGCAAAATTACAAAGCCATCATTTCTAGTTACAACATTTGATATACTACTATCAAATAAATTATCCTTCATTAAGAAAAATAATAATGTACTCATTAAAATTACAATAGGAATTTCTTTTTTTATTGTATTATTTTTAACTATTACAGGTTTAATTAAAGCACAAATACCAATAATTAAAAGAATATTTAAAATATTGCTTCCAATAACATTTCCTAGTACCATATCAGCATTATTAGAAA
>CAKOYE010000068.1 GCA_934130485.1 uncultured Bacilli bacterium | reverse complement strand
CTTTGATAAAATTTCACATAAATTTCTACTACTTATACCCTTTTGACAATATATATAATATGTTTTATTCTTATCTAAATAAATATTGGGATTAACTAACAATTTTTCAAAAGGAATATTAATTGCACCCAAAATATGATTATTATTATAACTTTGAACACTTCTTATATCTATTATATTAGAATTATTTTGGATCATTTTAAAATTATCAATTGATATTCTATCCATTTAATCACCTAATATATTATATGAAACAAAAAAAAGATAGGAAGTTAAAACCCCTAATCTTCATCACTAAAAAAATCGTCAAAAAATTGATCATCTGTTATATTATCATCATTTTGGTTATTTTTAACAACAGATTCATTTTTATTTTGGATTAAATCTATATTTGGAGTATTATTAGCTGACTCATTTTTCTCTAATTTTTCTTCTTCTTCAAGCTCAGCTATTTTAGCATCAATTTTCTTAAGTAAAGAATCCATATCTAAAGACATTCCTTTATTAGGATTATTTGATTCTAAATTAAACGGATTTTGATTATTATTTATCTCAAATGGATTTTTATTTCCAAATTGATTTGGCATCATTGGATTCATTCCACCAAACATATTTGGCATCCCATACATATTATCAGCACCAGGACCAAATTCATTCATCATTTTTTCATTCATTTTATCATCAACAAATTTCTTTAAATCGAACAAATGAATTGGAGTTTTTTCTCTAACAGGATATTCTGCTTTGCCATATTTTTTACCCCAAGCATTCTCTTTTTCCATTTTCCAATTAGGAGTTAACTTTGTTTTAAAAGGCATCATTCTAATTCTTAATACTACCATACTCCATTGTGGAAGACGTTGTAAATCACTTACAGTTACTAAAGGTGTAGAAGCAGTTTTGTCTTTTTCCTTTGATTTTTCTTCGCCACACATTTTGCTTAACTCTTCTAATGCTGCTAATTCACTACTTATTAAATAAACAATATTACCACAGTTACCTTTAATTGTTTCGCCGTTTTCTTTACCATAAACTTGGTATAATTGAGCAAAATTTTGAATAATAAAACTAAATCTAATAGCTCTACTACGTGCTGCAGTAACCATTGTTGTTACATCTTTTAAAGGTGGCATATTAGCAAATTCATCAAGAATAAAATTTGTTCTAAATGGAAGCTTTCCACCAGACTCTTGAGCAACATCTATTAAAGTTTCATATACTTGCTTAATAAATATAGTAACTAATGAATGATAAGTTTTCTTTTCATCTTGAACAACTATAAATACTGCTGTTTTTTCCCTACCAATATCCTTCATATCAAAGTCACTATGTGATAACATTTCAGATAAATTTTCACGTGAAGAAAATAACTTTATTTTTTGTTTAAATACAGATAAAATTGACCCCTTTGTTTCACTAGGAGCTAGTAAAGTACTTGATACATTTACATAAGCTGGTGATGCTTTATCTTTAAAATCAAAATAATGATTCATATATGGCTTATTTCTTAACTTTTCTTCACCAACTGTTGTCATTAAATTAATTGTATTTAAATTTATTTCTTCTTCTTTTGCATCCTCAAATAATGCTAAAGAAAGTCCTGCAAAGTAATCAGCAGATGTTTTTTCCCAGAAAGGATCAGAATTTTGAGATTTTTCATCATACAAAATATTCATAGCAAGGTCATCAAGTAGCTCATTTGCTTTATCTGAATTTCCCTCTTTATACAAGGAATAGGGTAAAGATAACGGATTCCAACAATTTCCTTTTTGTGGATCACGAAAATTTAATAAAACAATCTTATAACCACGTTCTCTTAATTCGTTAGCATTATTTTCATAAATTTCACCTTTAGGGTCAGTAATAATCATTGATTGATCACTTTTTGCTAAACATTTAACCATAGGTTGAACTGTCATTTGTGTTTTACCACTACCTGTAGAACCTATTATTAAATTATGATATTCACCATCATCAACCCAAATTTCTTTACCATTATTTATTAAAGGAATACCACCATAGTTAGAATGCTCCTCACCAGGTAAAACCATTTTTAATTCTTTCTTCATTTCTTTTTCTTTTGCCCATCTTGAATAACCTTTGTCGGTTTTATCTTTTATTTCAAAACCAACACCTTTTTCACGATTGAAAATGGATGAAGAAACACTCATAACAAGGATAATCAAAGATATTAACCAAGCTACCATAGTTTTAGGTAAATTTTCTCCAATAAAGGCAGGAAATGGATTAATTCCAGCAATTTCACCTTCAGTTGCCAAACTATTTATATTTAATACAGCAACTGAAATAAAATATAAAAGCACTAAGGCAAATAAACTAAAAGCAGCCATATCCTTTGGAGTAGCCCTAAATTTCAATTTCATAACAAAACACTACCTTCCTTTATATTGAATTATTCTTTTTCATAACTTGTCTTAATTTACTTAAAGCAAAAACGACAACAACTAATATACCACATATCACAATTAAAGTAATCTTGTTACGGTAAATAAAATCTTTGAACATTACATCAAATCTAACTTTATTGGATAATTGAAAAGAAATAGATTCATTTAAGCTTTCTTTATCAATTGTCCAAGTATAAATATTATTTGCCTTATCTATCTCATCAGCATTACTGCTTATTACTTCATTGTAAAATTTAATCTTTATATTTATCTTATCAATATTATACTTAAATGTTGATTCCAATGAATTTGAAAAAATATTATTTCGATAATACTGACCAGAAGTTTCAAATTTATAAAAATCTTTATCTTTTACAATATAAGATTTTTCAAAAGCTCGTAAATATAAACTACTTTGAACATATTCATCAATACTGTTATAGCTTCGTTTAACATTCAATCCTGACATATCATTTTCATAAATTCTTGTTGAATTATAATCATAAAATTCATTTTCACGATTATATAAAAATTCTTGAACAGATGAGTCATACTTTAAAATATTAGAATTATCATCCATAAATGTTGCGTCTTCATAAACACGCTTTTTATTATCAATTGTTAAATTATAATCACAAGTACAACCTGTAAAAAAAATTATAGTAAGAAATAATAATATTTTTTTCTTCATATTTCACCTCTTCATATTAACTAAGAACTTAAGGAAAAATCAATATCTGTAAACAAATTAGATGGATTAATCTTAGTATCATTTCGATCCGTACCATTTACCCTGATTTCTAAGTGCAAGTGATTACCTGATGAAAAACCTGTACTACCTACATATCCTAATAATGAACCAGCGGAAATGTGATCACCTACAGAAATATTTTCAGAAACTCCACTCATATGTGCATAAATTACATAATATATATTTCCATCACCATTTTGATATGCGACATAAACCCTGTTACCAAATTGACCACCACAATCTGTTCCACTAGAAATAGTACAATAATTAACAATATCGGAAACAACACCATCAGAAATTGAATATATACTAGTACCATAGGCGGCACCATAATCATATGCATAATGTGGTCCAGAATCTCTTACCTCACCATAATTACTTGTAAGATGAAAGCTACCATCAGAAAGAGGAAAATAGAAATTATTAAAATAATAATTAGAGTTAACATTTCCAATAACGTCCTCTATTGTTCCAGAATCGTTAATTAAATTCAATGCATTGTTTATATCACTATTAGATATATTAGCAATACCATTCTTAGATTTTATTACCTTACCTCTACTCATTTCGATTAATTTTTTTAAATTATCAATTAATTGACGATTATTTTTGTTATAAGAATTATATATTTCCATACCTGACTCATATATTTCTTGATTACCATTAATATTTACAGATGAAGATGAAAAACCAGTTTTATTGTATATTTGTGTACGAACCATTATTATGAGTGCTCTTAAACGCTCATCAACATTACTTCCACTAGAAATAATATTTTCAATCTCATCACTATAATTTGCTAAAACATTTAATAATACATAATCATCAAAGCTTATTGAATTACCATCACCATCAATAATTACACCAGCATTAACTTCATTACCAGCTACAACAGAACTATTATTTTGACGTTTTTGAGCCTC
>CAKOYE010000067.1 GCA_934130485.1 uncultured Bacilli bacterium | reverse complement strand
GGACGAACTATTTTTAAAAGTATAAGAAAATTTATAATATTTCAACTTACTGTAAATCTATGTGCAGTATCATTATCAATAATAGGACCATTTATCGGAGTAGAAACACCAGTAACCGTTATTCAGATGCTTTGGATAAATATGGTAATGGATACTCTAGCAGGTTTAGCGTTTTCGTTTGAACCACCACTTTTAGAATATATGAATGAACTACCTAAAAAAAAGGATGAGCATATCATTAATAGATATATGACGGGAGAAATTTTATTTACAGGACTTTATTCATCCTTTTTATGCGTATTATTTTTAAAGTTACCATTCATAAAAAACTTTTTTAGGTCTGATAATAATAATTTGTATTTAATGACTGCTTTCTTTGGCTTATTTATATTTATGACGATTTTTAATAGTTTTAATGCAAGAACAAATAGAATAAATATTTTAGCAAATATTTTTAAAAATAGAGTTTTTGTATTAATAATTCTATTTATATTAACAGTTCAAATAATTTTAATATATTATGGTGGTGATTTATTTAGAACCGCAGGTCTTACTTATACAGAATTTTTAATTATGTTTTTATTATCAGCAACAGTAATACCTGTTGATTGGATAAGAAAAATTTTTCTTAGAAAAAAAGGATTAATAGGTGGTGTTTAAAATTAACAAGAGATTGTTAATTTTTTAATATATATTTATATAATTTTTTTGGGGTTAGAGAGAAAATTCGCTGTTAGTATTATAATTTAAAACAAAATTGTATTGACATTTATAAAAAAAAATGTATACTTAGTATAGAAAGTTGAAGTTTGTACTTTCAAAATAGGAGGGAAATTATGAAATTTACTGTAAGAAAAATTGAAGAAACTAAATTTGCTTGTCACGTTGATCAACATTGTTAGTTTGTATTAGGACGCTTAGACTCAGTTTATCTGGGTCTTATATTTTATATTTATTGTTGAAAATGGAGGTATTATGATAATTTTAAATCCATTAAAGCCTTTTTATATTGATAAAATAAATAAAACTGTTAGAATGGGAAATTTTAAGGATACTGGAAGTGAAATTCAATACGAGGATGAATCATTCTTAACCATCTTCAAATATGTTAAATCAGCAATTTCCAAAGAAGAACTAATTAATAAAATTATAAAAGAAACTCAATGTAGTAAAGATGATGTCATTAATGCAGTAGACTATTTAATAAGTGAAAATTTTATTATAGAAGAAGAAAAATATAAACAAATTTTATTAGAGAAAAAATATAGTAGGCAAAATTTATTTTTTAGCATGTCTAACAATTCATTTACTAATTATGATGAAATAATAAAAAATAAAAATATTTTGATTTTGGGTTTAGGCGGAATTGGATCAAATGTTGCATTTATGTTAAATAGAGCGGGTTGTAATTCATTTACATTTGTTGATTATGACAAAGTTGATGAATCTAATTTAATAAGACAGTTTCCGTACGATGAAAGTCAGTTAAATATGTTTAAAACAGCTGCTCTTAAAAGTAAAATGAATAAAAATACAAAAATATTAAAAAGGGAAAAAGAAATTTTATGTAGAGACGATATAGTAAACGATATAGCTAATGCAGATTTAGTGTTATGCACATTGGACAAGCCAAATCGCGTTATCAGACGTATTGTTAATGCTGTATGTGTTGAATTAAATAAACCAGTAATTTTTAGCGGATTCTCAGAGCATGTTGCTATGGTGGGACCATTTGTAATTCCACATAAAACGGCGTGTTTGATGTGTTTAGAAAAAAACATAGAAGAATTACCACTTGAAAATGTTGATATTGTTCCATCCTACGGTCCTTTATGCATGATTATTTCATCGATTGTTGTAAATGAAATTATAAATTTTTTTACCAAATATAATAAATTTAATTTAACTGGTAAAACTTTGATGTTTAATATTTTGAATTATGAATCAGAAATAATAAATTGGAATCAAAAATCGAATTGTGAGGTGTGTGGAATTAATGATGGTGATAAATAATTTAAGTTTTAATATAGGTGCAAATAAGGTATTAGACAATATATCGTTTGTATTGAATGGGAAAATAGGTCTTGTTGGTAAAAATGGAAGCGGGAAGTCAACATTACTTAAGATAATTTCTAATAACATTAAGGAATATAAGGGCAATGTTGATTTAAACAATGAATCTGTTGGATATTTGTGCCAAGAAATTCCACATATCTATGATAATATGTCAATCGTAGAATACATAAAATATGAAACAGGATTTGATGTATTAGAATCAAAAATACATCAATTAGAGACTAATTTAAATGAAAAAAATATGGAAGAATATGGAGATTTATTAAATTATTTTTTATCTATTGATGGATATAATTTTAATGAAAATTTAAATAGTATTATGATTGGTTTAAATTTAAATTCGCCAATGAATACACCAATAGGTATTCTATCTGGTGGCCAAAAAATGAAGGTTTTACTAGCTAATTTAATTTTAAGTAATAAAGATATTTTACTTTTGGATGAACCTACAAATAATTTGGATCTATCTGCAATAGAGTGGTTGGAGAATTACCTGAAAGTTTCGAATAAAAAAATGCTAGTCGTATCACATGATGAACAGTTTTTAAATAATATAGTTGGTAAAATTTTTGAATTGGATAATGGAACTATTAAAGAATATAATATGAGCTACCATGATTATTTAATTACTAAGGAACAGGAATACAAACAGCAATATGAAGATTATATAAAGAAAATTAATGAAAAAAACAGATTGAAAAGAAGTTTACAAAAGGCTAAAGAATGGTCAAATATAGGAAATAGCAAAAAATCCCATAATGATAATGATAAAATTGCAAATAATTATGCAAAAGAAAGAACGAACAATTCTAACATTTCAAAAATAAATAAACAACTAGATGATTTGAAAATACCTTCATTTGAAGAAAAAGAAAAAATTAATTTTTTTCTAAATATTGACGAATCAAAAGGAAATAAAGATATTATTTTAAAAGACTTAGTATGTGGTTATGACAATTTTAGTACTCCGATATTAAATTTAAATATAGTCTATGGAAGTAAAATTCAAATAACGGGAAAAAATGGAAGCGGAAAAACAACATTAATTAATACAATTCTAGGGAAAATTGAACCATTAAACGGTAATGTTATTGTGGGTAGTGCAGTTAAATTAGGAATTATTTCACAAGACACAATAAATATAAACAGTAAATGTACCGTAATTGAATATTTAACTAATAAAAAAGATAATATAGATTTATCACTTATTTTCATTTTGCTGGATAAATTTGGTATAAATTACACTGATAAAGACAAAATTTATAATACCTTATCTCCAGGTGAAAGGACAAAGGTAAATTTAGTTAAAATTGCTTTAGATAAAATAAATGTTTTAATATTAGATGAGGTAACAAATCATCTAGACAAAGAAGCAATTGACTTAATTTTTGAATTGATAAGTTTATATAATGGAACAATTATAAGTATTTCACATAATAGGAAATATAATGAAATTTTAAATTCAGATGTTTGTTTAGATATGAATGATGGATTAGTTAAGTATAAAAAATATGACAATAAATTTGGAAGATAGTTAATAAAAAATTATAAACAAACATATTTTACATAAATGAAAAGCGGTTAATTCTTAATTATAGTATATTATATTTTGTTTAATGTTTATTATATTATTAAATTGAAAGTATTAAAGTTTTTATAGAAATTCTATATTCATTTTTAGAAATTGAAAATTCATATTTAATATATTTTCTAAAATATTGTTTGATTAGCCAACTTAATCTAATATCTTTTTCATCCACAAAAATAAAGTAATCAACAGTTGGTATATCTAAAGAATGATCTCTATAATGACAATTTTTTAGTAATTTTTTAAATTTTTCTATTTCTACAATATTAAGTAATATAATTGATTTTTAATAATGTCTCTCCTAATTTTGTACTTTTTTAAATTTTAAAATTTCAAGGATATAATTGTATCTTTGATATGATTGAATATTCTGATAGACTAATTTGGTTAGAGTATATTTGACATTTAATTAATTTTATGTTAATATATGTCCTCAAAAGAGGGGATTTTATAAATGAAAAGGGAATATTTAGAAAAATTAAAATTTAAAATTGCTCAACTTACTGATGAAGAAATAAACCTTAGAAATAAATATTTGCAAGATATAGCAAATGGAAAAATTCTAGGACCTATGACAAATTTTCAAAGCATAGATAAA
>CAKOYE010000066.1 GCA_934130485.1 uncultured Bacilli bacterium | reverse complement strand
CCACATGGACATAATTCATTTCTTCCAACTTTATTAACTCTCTTAGGTGTTGACTTTTTTTCTTTTGTTTTATCAGTTACTGCTTCACCTTTTATGACTTGCTTTCTTTCAACATTTTGTCTAATTTCAGCTTTCATTAAATAAACAGTTGTTTCTCTATCAATAGTCATTAATAATTGATCAAATAAATCATATCCTTCTTTAGTATAAGCACGTAATGGATTTTCCTGTGCATATCCTCTTAGATGAATACCTTCTCTTAGGTGTGACATTGTATTAATATGTTCCATCCAGTGCATATCAATTACTCTTAAAGCTATTGCTTTTTCAAATTCTCTTGTTATTTCTTCTGGTACATCTTTTATTTTTTGTTCATATTCATCAACTAATCGTCCATATATATATTCTATTACTTCATCAATATTCTTAGAATTTAATCCTTCTTTTGAAATATCTATCTTCAAAAATTGTTCATTAATTGATTCTAGCATTTCATCTAAACTATTTCCAAAAAATTTATTTTCTTCATTAACATGTGCATATACTAAATCTCCAACAAAATTTTTGAAGCTTTCCAATATTACATCATGTATTGATTCACTATCAAGGATAATATTTCTTTTTTCATAAATGATTTTTCTTTGTTGATTTATAACGTCATCATATTGTAATAATTGTTTACGAATATCAAAGTTATTTCCTTCAACTCTTTTTTGAGCTGATTCAATTGAACTTGATAACATTTTGTTATGTATTGATGCTTCACCATCAAATCCTAACCTTTGAAGCATTGGTTTAACTCTATCAGTACCAAATCTTACCATTAATTCATCTTCAAATGATACACAGAATTGTGTTAAACCAGGATCTCCTTGTCTTCCAGCACGTCCTCTTAATTGATTATCAATTCTTCTTGATTCGTGTCGTTCTGTACCAATAACACATAAACCACCTAATTCTTTTACGCCTTCACCTAATTTAATATCTGTACCACGTCCAGCCATATTAGTTGCGATTGTTACTGCTTTTTTCTCTCCAGCTTTAGCAATAATTTCAGCTTCTCTAGCATTATTTTTAGCATTTAATACTTCATGTGGAATATGAATCTTTGTAAGCATTTTACTTATTAATTCACTTGTTTCAACTGCAATAGTACCAACAAGCACTGGTTGCCCTTTTTCATATCTTTCTTTTATTTCTTTAACTATTGCTTTATATTTACCATCTTTTGTTGCAAAAATTAAATCTTTGCAATCTTCTCTTATTACAGGTTTATTAGTAGGAATACATATAACATACATATTGTATATATCTCTAAATTCTTCTTCCTCTGTTTTAGCAGTTCCTGTCATACCTGATAATTTATTATACATTCTAAATAAATTTTGGAATGTAATAGTTGCTAAAGTTTTTGTTTCTTGTTGTATAGCAACGCCTTCTTTTGCTTCAATAGCTTGATGTAATCCATCAGAATATGTTCTTCCTTGCATTAAACGTCCAGTAAATGGATCTACTATTACAACTTTACCATCTGCAACTACATAATCAATATCTCTTTTCATACTATAATTTGCTTTTAAAGATTGATTAATATAGTGAACTAAATTTGTATTTTGTATATCATAAAGATTTGTAATGTTGAAATTTTTTTCAGCTTCTGCAATTCCTTTTTCATCTAAAACAACTGATTTAGTTTTTTCATCATATATATATCCATCATTTTCTTTCAAATGTTTTGTAAAATTATCTGCTTGAATATATAGATTTGCAGATTGCATTGAACCTCCTGAAATAATTAATGGAGTTCTTGCTTCATCTATTAATATAGAGTCCACCTCATCTATAATTGCGTAATTTAATCCTCTACAAACACGATTTTCAGCTTTAACTACCATATTATCACGTAGGTAATCAAATCCTATTTCATTATTTGTAGTATATGTAATATCACAATCAAATGCAGCCTTTTTTTCCTTTGGAGATAAGTCGTGTTTATTAACACCAACAGTAAGTCCTAAAAAACTATAAATTCCACCCATCCATTCTGCATTTCTTTCAGTTAAGTATTCATTTACAGTTATAACGTGAACACCCTTTCCTTCAAGGGCATTTAAATAAGCAGGTAATGTTGTTGTTAAAGTTTTTCCTTCTCCAGTTTTCAATTCTGCAATATTACCTTCGTGAATTGCAATACCACCTAAAAGTTGTGAATAGAATGGTTTTTCACCTAAAATACGATATGCAACTTCTCTAACTGTAGCAAACGCTTCAACTAGTATATCATCAAGTGTTTCACCATTAGCTAATCTTTCTTTAAAAATATTAGTTTGATTTTTTAATTCTTCATCTTTCATTTTAGAATATTTTGAATCTAACGCTTCAATCTTATCAGCGATACTTTTAAATCTTTCAAGTTCTTTATATTCATGATCAAAAATTTTTTTAAAAAAATTCATATAATCAACTCCCAACATATATTTTATCAAAAAATAAAGCAAAATAATAGTTTTTTCATAAATTAAATGAAAATAGGATGATAAAACATCCTATTTTGTTTCAATAATACCTAAATTGCCATCTTTCCTTTTATATAAGACACAAACATTACCATTTGACGAATCTTTATAAATGAAGAATTCGTGACCTAACATACTCATTTGTAAAATTGCTTCTTCTTCACTCATAGGTTTTGTATCCATAGTTTTTCTTTTAACAATTTTTTCTTTTTCTTCTTCTACTTCACTATTATCAAAATCAACATTTATCTCTATATCATTATTTTTCAATTTTCTTTGCGCAATTCTTGTTTTATTTTTTCTTATTTGTCTTTCTAATTTTTCAGATACTAAGTCAATTGCTGCATATAAATCTTTACCAGTTTCTTCTGCTCTTAAAACGATTTTTTTACAAGGAATTGTAACTTCAACAGTTTGTTCTTTTCCTCTAACTTTTAAAAGAACTGATGCTGTTACTTCTAAAGATTGTGAAAAATATTTATCTAATTTTCCAATTTTCTTTTCTGTGTACTCCTTTATAGCTGGTGTAACATCAATTTTTTGACCTCTAATATTAAATTTCATAATATCATCCTCCTATAATAATTATAACACAAAATATTAAATATAAATATGTAAAATTATGGGTTTTATTAAAAAAAACCACTTTTACACTAAAGCAGTTTTTATTTCAACAACATTTTTTGCTTGTAATCCTTTATCAGTTCTAACTAGTTCAAATTCAACATATTGACCTTCAACTAATGTTTTATATCCTTCTGATAAAATTGTACTATAGTGAACAAAAATGTCTTCACCTTCTTTATATTCGATAAAACCAAATCCTTTATCGTTGTTAAACCATTTTACTCTACCCTTCATTCTTAAATCCTCCTTCTTGTAAAATTCGCTTACAATATAAATATACCTGTTCAACCATTGATTTTCAACAAATTAGAGTCATCAAAAAACGACATTATCTGCAGAAATTGTTGAGCTACATTTTAACATTTTAGCAAAAAAAAAATATTATTTTTTGTATTTTGTTTCAAATGCTATTTTTATTGTTTGAAACAACACATCGTATATATCTAGTTAATTTTTTTTATTTTTGAACACAAAAAACATATTACAAATATCGACAATTTTTTCATATAACAATCAGTTGTATCATTAAACTAGCAAAGGGGATGTATATGAAAGATTTGATAATTGGTAAACAATTAAATGTTATAAAAAAATATAACGACTTTGATGATGAAAAACTTAGCATCATAAAGTATGGTTTGGAATCTATATATATTTTAATTACAAAGACAATTATTATTCTACTGGTATCCTATTTATTAGGATTATTAAAACAAACCGTAATTTTTCTTGTATGTTACAACTTTATTAGAATTCCTTCATTTGGACTACATGCTACTAAAAGTTGGATTTGTTTGGTTTCATCTTTGCTAATCTTTATAATACTACCTTTTATATGCACAGTTATTACAATACCAACATATTTAAAAGTTATTATTGGATTAATTGGTTTAGCATTTATTATAAAAAATGCACCTGCCGATACATATAAAAGACCTATTATAAGTAAAAAAAGAAGAATGTTTTTTAAGATTTGTTCTTCTATAGTTACTATTTCAATGATTTTATTTTCGTTATTTATAGAAGATCAATTTTTAGCAAATTCGTTATTATTTTCAATTATTTTGCAATGTTTTATGATATCACCAACTGTTTATAAATTCTTTAAATTACCATATAACAATTACAAAAGATATATTTAATTTTGGTTTAAATTTTATTTAAACATAGAATAAAAAGATGGGAGGTATGTATTTATGATGAGTTTAATTTCTTCTGCTGTTGCTTCTGTTGCTAGTTTTGTTGCTTCATTAGGAAGTAGTGCTTGT
>CAKOYE010000065.1 GCA_934130485.1 uncultured Bacilli bacterium | reverse complement strand
GCTTTTACATCTTTCATCAAATCTATTTGATTACCAACTTTAACAGTAATATCCTTAGCCTCAATATTAGGTTGACTATTAGAAACATATAATTCATCTATCTTAATATATCCATAACTATAATTACGGTCATACCTATCAGTTACTATGTTTTTGTTTTCGTCTAAACCTATTTCAGTATAAACTTTATACCATTCACCATTTTCATTTTTAAATTTATCTAAAACAATTAATGGTATATTAGCTACATCTTCATAATCATTATTAACATTATAAATTTGTTTTGAATTTTCGTTAGGTTCAGAATAAACATAAATGTTTTCACTCTTTAATTTTATACCTAATGTATTATATAAATAATCTGCTTTTCCATAAGCACTATCAGCAAAATAATAATTTTGAGCTGCTTTCTCACCCCAATACGGATCAGTTGCATACATTACATTCATTCCACTCCCCTTATTACCATAATGGCTTCCATGATAATAAGTATGATTTGGATTATTATAATTTTCACCAGTTAATCTTGCATGTTCATAGATTGCTTCACTTACAGTTTTATAAGTAGTTGCACAAGTAAATGGACAACTATCATAAGCTCTATGTCCAAATAAATTATTTTTAGCAAATGCTAACTCGCTAGTCCCAGTTGCACTTTCATTTATGGCTGCCGAGAATGTTAATAAAGCATTTACTCCGTACATTTCCTGACTTGCAATAAAACTAGCACCTTCTCCAACCATTTGAGAAATACCATTACGATTTATTCCACCTATAAAATTTCCATTATCATCAACATATCTTATAGATGCATCCGGTTTTGATGTATATCCTTTTTGATTTATAATTAAATTCAAATCATCAGCAGTATAGGAAGTTTGTGATCTATTTGGTAGATATAAATAGTATGCATAATAAGGATTATCTTTATTAACAGCTTTGTTATAATTATCATTTTTATAATCGTCAAGCATGTCAATTAAATCTTCATAAAAATAATTTCCATCAAAGCTATAATAATTTTTATATTGTGTTAAAAAACTTGGAGCAGGTCCTAAATTTGTAAACGTTGAATTTTCACTTCCAGATGTATTATAAGCAAAATAGTGTAATAGATTTCCTGTTCCGCCATAATTTTGATAATAAGTTTTCAAACCATTATCTACATCTAAAGAAATACCATTATCTACATTTGCAATCCATCCATAACTACCATTATAAAGAATTCTATACCAAGTATATCCACCATTTTGTTTTGATTCAGTATAAGAAAATACCTGTCCAGATACAACATAACCTATGCTATTACTTGAGGAAGTTGCATCACTTCTTACATTCAATGAATCATGAATATTTTCGTTAATACGCAAATTATTGGAATATAATTGAACAACTGGAACTATATTTAAGTAGTTCGCATCTGCCCATCCTGTAAATCCACTTATTTTTAATTTAACACGATTAGTATTAGGATCATAATCAATAAAAGCTGCATCAAGACCATAGGACGTATGAGTTGCAGTATAGTAACTATTGCTTGTAGATGTAGGATACAAATACAAAACATTACCTGGTTTAAATTTTACCATAGCGTATTTTGCATTAATTAAATTACCATTCCTATATATAACAGCGACATTACTTGAATTAGAATTATGTTCATTCATTTTTGTTTTTGCTTCATTATAATCAGAATAACGACCTAATTCTGTAACATTACCACTTTTATCTAAAACAGACACTGTATATTCATTTTCCAAAGCTTTTACATTAAAACTAATAGGACATATATAACAAAACAAAATATTTATTACAAGTAAAATATTTATTATTTTCTTCATACTAGCCCTCCCTATCATATCATATAAATTGTACCATAAAATTCGACACATTTCAACAAAAAAAGGAAACTGTAGCACTACAAGTTTCCTCTGTATTAAATTATTAATACACTAAATTATATTATTTTAAATAATTATTATTCATTAATTGACAAAAAAGGATAAAATCGATAAAATTAATGTGAGAGGATGTTGCCCATGATAAAATATATTCCAAATATTTTAACTTCAATAAGAATAATAAGCATACCATTCATTATCGTTTTATTTACATTAAATAAAATTGAACTTGCGATTACTATTGCTATTATTACAGCAATAACAGATTGTTTTGATGGATATGTTGCTAGAAAATTTAATGTGGAAAGTGAATTTGGGGCAAAATTAGATGCAGTAAGTGATAAATTTTTCGCAATTGGATTATTAATTACTCTATCAATTAAATTTAAATTTTTATTAATAATTCTTTGTTTAGAAATTGTTATTTCTATAATAAATTTATATTTTCATTTTAAATATGGAATAAGAAAATCGCTATTTATAGGAAAAATTAAAACTTGGTTTTTATTTGTTACAGTAATACTAGGTTTTATAGCTTGCTTTACAACAAATGCATTATTATTTATGAATATATTTTTAGTTATTACAATAATTTTACAAATAATATGTATTATATGTTATATTGTAAAAGGTATTGAATACAAAAAGACAAAAGAGAAAAAAATTTAGAAATTAAAAATTCTAAATTTTTTTGTTAATTATTTTTTCATCAATAAATTTATAGCTTCTTCAAAATTTTTTAAAATAGTATTACTAACATTTTTTACACTTTCATCCGCATCATAAAATGAAAAACTTTTAAAATTTTCACACATTTCTTTATCATTAATACTATCACCAATTGTATAAATTTCTTTACTATTCAAATTATAATTAGTAATTAAAAACTTAATACCTTCATATTTTGATACTTTTTTATTTCTTATATTTATGTAATTATCACTTAAATATGAATTTATTGTTGGAAACAAATCATCTATTTTTTTTACTAAATTAATACATTTAACTTTATCTATAAATTTTCCAGCTATTGAATTTGCAACAGTACCACTTACGAAATTGTCATTTTCTATTAGTGTAAGAGTAATATTAGAATCACTTTCAAGTAAACTACAAATAGGATTTATTAAATTTTCATCTATATTACAAGTATATATATTATTGTGTTTATTGTCATAAATTGATGCACCATCACTACAAATTAAATAACTATATTTAATCTTATGATCTATTATATCAATATTTAAATTATTAATACTTCTACCTGTTGCTATAATAAACATATTACCTTCACTTACAAATTTATTGACAAGTTCAATATTTTTTAAATAATTACTGTCAAAAAAAGTATGATCAAAATCACTAATTAGAATTTTCATTATTTTTTACTTCCTTTTTCAATTTAACATTAATTTTAAATAAATCATCTATAGAAAATTTTTTATCATTTAAAGCATCAACTAATTTATATGATTCATTATCAATAACAACAATTACATCATCTAATGATGAACAAGTAATATAATATTTATAATTATCGTCTTCATAAAATTCCTTATATTCTTCTATACATAAATCAGATGAGTCAAATAAATCTATATTACCATTAATATTTCCTAAATAAACATTATTAAAATTTTTATTATTATAACGTTTTTCTATATCAGAAATTTTAGTTTTTTTAAAGCCATTATATATTAATGAAATATTATTATAATTAAAACTATATTTAGTTTCATCAATATTAAAAACTATGTTTTCTAAATCATTAATTAAATAAAATAAATATGATGTATTTTTTTCTAATGTTTTATAATTATATAATTCTATATCATAATCAACAATTAAGGTTTTATTTAAAGTTTCAAAAGAGAAATTTTCTTCTCCATAATCTAATTTTTTTAGTATTTTTTCAATACTTTCAATATCTGATAAATCAGTATTCTTGAATAAGTTTAAACTAAAATTTTTAGAATTAAATATAACAAAAGTAACAATAATAATTAATATACTTGGTAAAATAATTTTTAATTTATTAATCATTTAAAAATCACCTATTTCTTTGCTGTACAACTTTGACGTAAATCAAAATCATTAAATACTTCATATTCAAACTCTTTACCATCATATTTTATTTTTATTTTTGTTTCTTCTGGTGAAAAATATTTATCTGAGCCATCACATAATGGATTTGATATATTTTTGTCTAACATACCTGCTTCTTGTAAATCATTTAAAGTCACCGTAATTGTTGTTGAAGTATGAGTAGTAACTGGCGTATATAAAGGTGAACTTGTTTTTAAATGTGAAATTTCATATGTAATATAACTCTGTGCTCCTGCCTTTATCTCTTCTATTTGATTATTATACAAATCCTCTTTAGATGATTTTAACTTTGTTAAAACGTTAGGTATAGTTATTAAAGCTATTAATCCTAAAATTGAAATTACTGCTAACAACTCTGCTAATGTAAAACCTTTTTTCATATTATTACCTCAATTCTATAAATATTTTAACATATTCATAAAAAAAAGAAAACTAAAAAAA
>CAKOYE010000064.1 GCA_934130485.1 uncultured Bacilli bacterium | reverse complement strand
TTTATATTTTTCTTATAATTTGAATAATTACTTAAAGCTAAGGCATTTCTAAAATATGTTGAATTATTTTTAAATATATCATTATTAACATCATAACCAAGATGACGTAAATATTTAATCATAAATACTGCTACTGTTCTAGTATTGCCTTCTCTAAATGGATGTATTTGCCATATATTTGATGAAAATGAAGCAAAATGTTTAGATTGTTTATCTATAGATATTTTTCTATAATTAAAATTTCTTTCTTCACTAAAATCATAAATTAACAAATCTTTTATTTCATTAAAATTCGCATACCTAACTGTATCATTATTTAAAACAACTTCTTTTTTGGTTAAATTACATATACGAAAATTTCCAGCAAAATCATATATATTGTTAAATAAGTATTTATGTATATAAAGAAGCATCTCATAATCTAGAAAAAAATCATCTTTATCTTTATTTAATAAATCAATAATTCTACTACTTACAATATCGCATTCCTTTTCTTTAGAGTTCGCTAAAACACCTAATTTTAAATAGTAACGTTCTAATATCAATTCTAAATCTTCTATATTTATATTACCATTTATATATTGTCCAATTAAATTTTCTAAATAAGAAGATGGTTTTAATCCGTCAACACTATTTAAACCTAATGCTAAAGACCAATTTATATTTTTTTCTTCTTCTTCAAATTTTTTATATACATTATATAAATTTGATAATTTTTCATCATAATTATTATTCATATTTTCCCCCATTAAATATAAATTTTATACTATAATAACAAAAATTACAAAAAAATCAAGAAAAACTATTTATTTAGAATCACATCAATTGGTTTTATTTTACTAATTCTACCTATCAAACTAGTTGTAACTAAAACAGAAATTATAATTACATAAATAAATAATAATATTATTGTGTATGGATTTATTACAAAACCATTAATTAAAATAAATGAATCTTTAAATAAAGAATTATTCAATATATCACATACAAAGTAAAAACCAAATACTGATAAAACAAAAGAAATAAGCGCAATTATTATAGATTCTATTAAGAAAATTTTAGTAATATCAGCACTCGTTGCCCCAATAGCTCTTAATATACCAATTTCTTTTTTAAAGTAAGATATAGAAACAGCTATAAAATTAGAAAATAATAAAAATGCAAATAACATAAAAACTAAACTTACTATTAATATATATATAGTTAGATATTTATATACACCGATAATATTAGAAATTTCATTTGAATTACTTATATCTAATGAATAATTATAATAATCTCCATATAAATTTTCATCTAATTCAAAAGTATCATTAAATAATAAATTATTAAAGGATTTTTTTAAATTATTTAGATTATCATCATAAATCATAACAGAATAAATTATTTTATCAATTGGTTTATATTCCTCTACATAAATATTACTTATATAATTATTTTGATCAAGAGATATTCCAATAATTTTTATGTCATTTTGAAAATTACTACCATCAACATCATTAAATTTTAAACTTAAATTTACCAAATTCTCACTTAAAAAATTAGAAATAAAACTCTCTAGAGATTCATCATAACTTTTGTTTTTATTTATACTAAAATAATTCATAAAATTAGTATCAAAATCTGGATAAAATTGTTTTAAGGCATCAAGTGATAAAATAGCTTCATCTTTTTTTAAATAATTAATATTTTTTATACCATCACTTGTAATTATATTAATATTTGAATCTAAAGATTTTATATAATTATGAATAGTTTTAGAAAATTCATTTTCTTTTTTATTAGTAATATAAAGGTTATCTAAAATAGAATTTTTATTGTTTTCTAAAATTACATCTTTTGTAAAACCTTTTACATAAATATTAGATGCTTTACTAACATATTTATAAAAATAATAATTTTCCAATTCATCACTTTCAAATTTGTCATTTTCTATTATATTTTTAAATAATGTTGTATCATCATCTATAATTCCAACAACCATTACACTATTACTACCCATTTTTAATAATTTATTTTGTGATACTAAATCTTCATAACTATTAGGAAAGTATAAATTACCATTTATATCAATTACCCCATATTCAATCATATAGTCCGCTAAATATTTATGAATTACAATTTCATACTTTTCACTAGGCATTCTACCAATAATATTTTTTAAAATATTATCATCCACTACTTCTATAAATTTTAAACCATATATATCGTGTTGAAATCTTTTTAAATTATTATTTTTTAAACCAAATTCAAAATTTAACATATTACCATTATCATACAAATTATATACTAAATTTAATTTTGAATTAGTTACACTAGAAATATAATCTAAATCTGTTTGATTTAAAACTTTATTAGTAATACTACCCATATATCCATAATAGGAATTTTTTACATAATATATATAGTCATTATTATCTCGCATTGTATTTATTATTAATTGTTCTTTATTAAACAGAGAACAATTAACTGTAAAAAACATAAAAATAAAAGATATAGTAGTTAGTATTATTGTCATTAATAGTTTAATAGGTTTTGATTTAAAACTATTAAAAGCCATTTTTAAAGCATAAGAAAAAGGTAATTTAGCACGTTTTAATTTAAGTTCTTCTAATTCCATATTGCAATCTATAGGGTCAGTTAAAACACATCCATCTTCTATTTTTATAATTCTATCAGCATAAATATTTGCAGCTTCATTATCGTGAGATACAACAATTACTAAGTGATCCTTACTTATATCTTTTAAAATATTAAATATTTGTTCACTTGAGTTTTTATCTAAATTACCAGTTGGCTCATCTGCTAAAATTATTTTTGGATTTTTTATTATAGCACGCGCAATCGCAACTCTTTGTTTTTGTCCACCTGATAATTCATTTATTCTTCTATTTTCTAAATTTTCTAATCCTAATTTTTTCAAAATATCTTCAATTTCTAATTTAGAAGAATTCTTACCTTGTAATTTTAAGGATAATTCTATATTTTCATATACATTATATTGTTCAAGTACGTTAAATTCTTGAAAAATAAATCCTATATAAGTATTACGATATGCATCATAATTTGAAGCACTAAATTCATTTATATTTTGATTATTTACTAAAATTTCACCACTAGTAGCACTATCAAGACCACCTAATAAATTAAGTAAAGTTGATTTACCACTTCCACTTTTTCCAACAATAAATACCATACCTTTATTTTCAAACTTTAAGTTTACATTATTAAGTGCCTTAGTAGAATTACCTTTTTTAGACTTATAAATTTTCGTAACATTCTTTAATTCAATCATACAATTCCTCACAATATTAATTTATCTATTTTTTATATATTCAAAAAATTTATTTAATGGTTCTATATTACCTTTTCTAAATTCATTTTTATTTATTAATTCAATTATTTCATCTTTAGATAACCAGATTATACTATCTACTTCTTCTTTTTGAATATTTAATTTATTAATATTCAAATCTTTTTTTATATAATATAAATCTGCATAAGCTTTAGGATATTTTATTGTATCAAAATAATTAATTTGAGACTCATTAATAATTACACCTAATTCTTCTTTAAGTTCTTTTATAACAGTTTTCAGGCTAGTATCTTTATAAGTAACATGACCACCAGTTATTGCATACTCGCTATTTCTCTCCTTAGATGTTTTTTGAACTAAAAATTTATGTTCACTATTTTCTATAAATACTAAAACAATCATAAATCTTTTTCCATCTTTTAAATTTAGCTTATTACTTCTTTCAACTTTTTCATCTAATAAATTCTTATCATCATCAAAAACTTGTAAATATTCCATAATCTCACCCCTTTAAATATATTTTAAAACTTCTATAATTAAACTACTCTTTTTAGTTGTTTTAACAATGCCCTTAAATTTATATTTATCATATTTTCTTATACTAAATATGTCATTTTCTTTTAATGTATAAGATGGTTTTATATTGTCACTATAATTTATTATAATTTCTTTATTTTTAAATTTATCAAGTACACCATTTCTACTATCACCTATTATACTACTTATAATATTATCGATTCTAAGTGAAGACACTATATAATTTTTTACTTCATAATTGATTTTAAAATTTAAACTGATACTTAAATCAACTTCTCTTAAATTTACTTTATTTTTTTCTACCATAAGCATATTTTGAATTAAATAATTTTTTATAATAGGTAAAACAAAAATATAAAATGAATCTTCATAATAAATGATATCCCCAAAAACATCATCATTTAAACCTAGTGAATATATTGTTCCCATAATACTTTGATGTTTTAGTTTATTGTTACAATCTATTTTTAAAATAGCAATATCTGGAATTTTTTTATTATAAAGTATAATTTTTGAAGATTCTTTATATAATTCATATACATTTTATTCACATGATTTTAATTGCTTTTTTATTATTTGAAATTCTTTTCTATTTAAAAAGTTAGTATATCCTCTATTATATAAACAATCTATAACACGCTCACTATTATAATTATTACATTTCATAATAACCTCTTTTATTTTTAAATAATAATTTTAACTAAATTTACCTTACTAAATATTTTATCACATAATTAATATTAGATAAACATTTCTAAGAACAAAATTCAAAAATAAATTTTTGAATCCTTAAGTTCACACTTAAGGTTTTCTGCTTCATAGCTTTCGTTACCT
>CAKOYE010000063.1 GCA_934130485.1 uncultured Bacilli bacterium | reverse complement strand
AATTTATTATTTTTGTTTAATTTTCTACTTAATATTTTTAAGTTTCCAATTACTTCATTAATTGGAATATCAAAATATATTGATACAAAATCTTCTAATATACATATATTTTCTTCATTATTAAAAATATTAGTAAATATAGGATCAAATGTTAATGGTATTATCTCTCCATTACCTAGAGTTTTTTTTATGATTTTAATTTTTATCACCTCTTATATATATTTTTCTATAAAACTTTTCTATTTCCTTTTTTTTAATAAGTTGTGTTAAACATAATGACTGATTGAAATATTTGAGTATAATAAAATAGTCAAGAAAAAGATAAAGAAGGGAGATATCCTTAATCAGCTAGTCTATCTTTATCTTTGTTTGACGATAATGATATCTGATTTAGACTAGCTGATTAAGGATATTTTTATATTATGAATATTAAAGAATTATTAAATGATTTAAATTCTGTTACCATTATCGAATTAAAAAACTATTTATCTGAAAATTTGATTAAATTATGTTCCACAAAAAATTCTAATTCTAAAGTTATTTCTAAATTTAGAGTAAAAGAAAAGTGTTGTAATAAATGTGGATGTATTTTACACAAAAATGGTAAAACAAATAGTGGTGTTCAAAAATATATATGTAGTGGTTGTAAACTAACTTTATCTGAAACTACAAATACCATAGTAAACTTCCATTTGAAATATGGAGTAATGTTATAGATAATTTATTAAATGGTTTTAGTCTAAGAAGAATTGCTAAAGAAAATAATATTTCACTTTTAACCTCTTTTAGATTAAGACATGAGTTTTTATATGCATTAAAAAGTTTTATAAATAACATTAAATTATCAGGCAATATTCAGTCTGACGAAAAGTATTTTTCTATTAATTTAAAAGGAACTAAGTCTGAAAATATGCCTAGATATTCTAAAAAAAGAACTTCTACTACATCACAGTACAGAGGAATTAGTCATCATAAAATTTGTGTGGTTTCAAGTATTGATGATAATGACAATCTATTGTTAGAGATAGTAGGATTAGGTAGATGTACAACTGATATGTTAAAAATTTCATTAGGAATAAAATTAGATAATGCAAAATCAATTAGTGCTGATAGTGCTAGTGCTTATCAGGAATTTTGTAGTAACTATAAATTAGTACTAAATGCTATTCCATCAGGATTTCATAGTAATGGCATTTTTAATATATCTGAAATAAATGGAATACATTCCCAACTTGAAACTTGGTTTAGTAAATTTAGAGGTATATCAACAAGACATTTACAAGAATATTTAGATTGGTTTGTTTACATATTCACAATGAAAAAAAATTCTTGTTAAACAAAATTAAAACAGAATCTTATTCTAAAATTTTAATAAATAATAATTATATAAAATCAAAAGATATACTTAATGTTGAAATGCCAATAGATTTAAATGTAGCATATTCAGAATATATTAATCAGTCATAAAGTTTAAAACAACTTTTTACAAAAAAAGTTCAATTAATGAACTCTTTATTATTCAATTATATTTAATTTATTAACGACAACTTGATATTGATCAAATCTTCGTTCTACTTTACCATTTATTTTTAATATATCATTTACTTTTATATTATTATACATTTCGTATATTTTAGGAAATAAAACAATATCTATATTAGTTACTTCATCACTACCTGTTATAAAACACATATCGTCATTATTCCTAGTTTTTATTAACCTTAGTTTGTCAACATAAACTATTATATCAATATACTTATCAAAATAACTACTTATATCTTCTAAGTTAATAGTATTATATTTTATTTTATATTCTGTAACAGGATGCTTACTTAAATAAAAACCAAATACTCCAAATTCGTTTTTCATTAATTCCTTATTAGAATATTCTGATAATTCATTTAAAACTGGTTTTAAAGAATCATCATCTAGTAAAATTCCAATCTCACCGTAATTTATTATTAAATCAATATTTTCATCAAATGTCTTTTCATTTATTCCTAAACTTTTTAAACAACCTGCGTGATTTAATGTTTGAAGGGTTTTTAAATTAATATTTTTACTGTATGTTCTTTTTACAAAATCAAATATATCTAAATATTTACCATTTTTTCTTTCCTCAATAATTATGGAAGATATAGAATTTCCTATCCCTTTTATTCCTGATAATGGATATCTTAAAGAATGATTAGAAATCAAATATTCATTTTCACTTATATTAATATCTGGGGCTAGTAATTCAATTTGAATCAATTTACATTCATAAATATAATCTTTAGTTTTAAGCTCACTCCCCATTACATTGGTAAGCAAACTTTTCATAAAATATTCTTTATAATGTGCTTTTAAATAAGCCATTTTATACGCTATTACTGCATAAGAAACTGAGTGAGCTTTGTTAAAACCATATTCAGCAAATTTCAAAATAAAATTAAAAATTTTAGTGGATATTTCTTTACTATAGCCATTATTAATGCTTCTATTTATGAATTCTTCTTTTTTAGATAATAGAATATCACTTTTTTTCTTACTCATTGCTTTCCTTAATATATCTGCTTCTCCTAAGGAAAAACCAGCTAATTTAACTGCGATCTGCATAATTTGTTCTTGATATATAATAATTCCATAGGTAGATGTTAAAATATCTTCTAAATCTGGATGAATATAATCTATTTTTTCTTCTAGATGTTTTCTTTTTATATATGTATCTATATTTTGCATAGGTCCTGGTCTAAATAAAGCTATAGAAGAAACTATGTCATCAAAAGAATTCGGTTTCAATTTTTTTATAAAATTTATCATACCTTTAGACTCAAATTGAAAAATTCCTAAGGTATAACCATTATAAAACACTTTTATTGTATCTTCGTCATTTAAAGGAATATCATCAAAATTTAGATTAATATTTTCATATTCATTTATCTGCTTTAAAACATCAGTAATTAATGACAAATTTTTAAGTGCAAGGAAATCCATCTTTAAAAGACCAATTTCTTCTAAATATTCCATAGAATATCCAGTTATATAAAAATTGTCACTATGCATATCAAGTGGTATTACTTCATCTAAATCACAATTTGATATAACAACACCGGCAGCATGAATTGTCTTATGTCTTTTAAGTCCCTCTAATTTTGTAGAAATTTTATATAAATTGAATAACTCTTTATTTATATTTAATAAATCTTTTATTTTTTTATTTTTTAAATAATTTTCTTTTAAATTTAGTTTTGAATCTAATAATTTAGATAATGTATCAACAATATCTAAATCAATATCCATAACCCTTGCAACATCACGAATTACTTGTTTTGCTCCTAGTGTACCAAATGTTATTATTGGTGCTGTTTTCTTAACTCCATATTTATTTCTACAATATTCAATTACTTCTTCTCTTCTATCATATTCAAAGTCTATATCAATATCTGGCATATTAACACGTTCTGGATTTAAAAATCTTTCAAATAATAAATTATATTTAATAGGATCGATGGTTGTTATATTTAAGCAATAGGAAACTAATGAACTTGCTGCACTTCCTCTACCAGGTCCCACTAAAATACCACTTTTTTTAGCAAAATTTACATAATCATATACAACTAAAAAGTAATTACAAAATCCCATTTCATTAATTATATTTAATTCATAGTTTAATCTATCAATATACTTTTTTTCTACATTTGCACCAAATATTTTATTTAATCCACTAAAACTTAGTTTCTTTAAAAATTCATAACTAGAAATATTGTCATCAAACTTATAAACAGGTAATAAATCAAGATGAAATTCTAACTCTACATTACATAAGTTTGTAATTTTATAATTATTTTCTAAATCGTTAGGATACATTTTTTTTATTTCATCTAATGTATATAAATAATTCAAATTACTATAATTTACTTTTTCTAAAATAACTCCATCTCTTATGCCAAGTAAATATTTATAATATGCACTATCTATTCTATTTAAATAAAGGGTTTCGTTTACATAAACCAAGTTATTTTCTTCTAACAATTTCCTTTCATCTAAATTTTTATATCCCTTATAAATTACTTTAAAAATATGAGCTAATTTTTGGTATATATCAATACTATCATAAGGGACTATGCATAATAAATTATCACTATGACTGTTTAAAAATTCATAACTTAGAGTATTATCGCTTTGGGAAGTCGCTATTTTAATTAAATTTTTATATCCACTATAATTTATACAATAAAGGATAAATTTTTTATTTTCTATTAAAACTTCCAAACCAATTATAGGTTTTATCTCATTCTTTAAACATTTATGATAAAATTCCATAACCCCATACATATTATTATCAGTTATAGTAAGGGATTTTATATTATTTTTTTTAGCAAATTCAATCAATTTATCAATAGAAATCATACTATTTAATAATGAATTTTCTGTTTTTATATAAAGTGGTGTATACATATAAATCCCTCCTACTGAATATAATTATAACATGTATATTAAGATAATAGTATTGTTATATAAAATTTGTTTCAAAATGTTTCAAAATGTTTTTTTTAAATTATTATTAAAATATTTTTAAATTATTATTAAAATATTTGACTTATTTTAAATAATATAGTAAAATTATAAGGCATAGAGGGAAAATCTTTAAAGGAGGAGATAATAATGGCTATTAAAGTAACTGACAAAAAACCTTTATTTGGTAACAAAAGAAGTCATGCTTGTAATGCTACAAGACACGCTCAAAAACCAAATTTACAAAAAATTACATTAGCTGATGGAACAAGCATTAAAATTAGTGCTAGAGAATTAAGAACATTAAAAAAAATTAGTAATAATGTTGATGTTGCTGATGCAGCATAAAAGAAGGTTCTTTGTCAAATAGTGTTGGTCAACAATAAATTTGATAAATGAATTGTGATTATAAGGGATGATGAAAATCA
>CAKOYE010000062.1 GCA_934130485.1 uncultured Bacilli bacterium | reverse complement strand
CTAACATCACAATGACTATTTTTTTTGTTGGAATTTTTAAGTCTTCAATTTTAGTTAAACATAAACTTATTATATAACACATAAGTGGTAATAATGGAATTAATACTTTAGCGTTAATATAAAGTGTACCATTTAATATATATAGAAATAATGGAATACAAAAAACTGCTATAAGAGTAAATGCTAAAAACTTTTTTTCTTTTTTAGTATCAAATATTAAACTAATTAAAGAAATTATAGAAATACTTGTTAGACCAATACCATAACTATTATATAAAACATATCCTATATCTATTTTTGGAATAAATAGTGATAACAAATTTAAGTCTTTTGTTGTATTAACACGTCCGTTTAATATTGTTGAAAAAACAGGAAGCAATAAAATAGACGCAATCATAATTCCAAGAAAAATAAAATATGCGAATTTTAAAATACTAATTAAAAACTCTTTTATAATAAATTTTTCATTTTCTTTTAAATATTTATAAATATAATAAATACCTAAAACAACTATTCCTGAAACACTATAATAATAACTAGTGAAAATCATTAAAAAAGTTGATATTGTAATTAAATAGAATTTTTTATCTTTAAAATACTTATCAATTCCTATTAATCCTAATAATAAAAATGGCATATAATTCATAAACATAATATGTCTATGGCTATGTAGAATTAAAGGAGAAGCAGAGACAAATATAAATGTTGAAAGGAAACAAATACTAGTTTTAACATTATTATTTTTTAACCATTTATAAAATAATATAGAACTTATAATTACAATTAATATACTTGATATAATTATATAATGCATCATATCAATAAATGGTAAAAAATAAGAAAGTATTATTATTGGATTTAAAAGTCCATAATAAGCAAAGTTAAAAATATTTTGTCCTCCACCAATATTTAAGGCAAATTCTGGAATTAAATTACCAGTTTGATAAAATAAATTTCTAAAATACTCTGCTAAAAGATAATGTTGATCTTTCCAATCAGTAGTAGAGCCATATATATATTCTCCTCTTGTAATAATTAATACAATGAAAAAAACAAATAGGGCTAAAATAGTTAAATTTAAATAGTCTTTTTTGTTTAATTTATTCATATATACCTCTTCTATGCTTCTTTTTCATACTTTGTCCAATTTTCATACTTAAACATATGATGTAATCCATCTGCAACAGATTTTTGACTAGTATAGTATTTATAAATTATTTCGTCCTTTTTGTTATAATTTTCTTCACTAATTTCTTCTAAATTATCCTTTACTTCATCAATTTTGTCTGCTTTATAATATTTACCAAAAAAATATAAATTATCTTTATCTAAATAGTTATTTTCATATACGCTTTTTACAATGGAATGTGTCATTTTATGATGAATATGACCATATTCACCAGCTTCATTATGAGTAACTATTAACTTCCAATCTTTCATTGCAAGAATTCTTTCAATATCTTTTGTTATATCACTATAAACAGTATCCCAATTATCTCTTTCACCATTAGTTTTATCTGGATAATCAAGCATAATATACTTATCACCTGTAGCATTCATAACATTTTTAAATTCTAAAACTCTATCTTCTCTACCACCACAAGTAACACAAACAACTAAATAATCATCATCAATTAGGTGTGATCCTCCCCATATCATATCATCATCTGGATGAGCTACAATCATAACTTTATCAATATTTTCTAAATCTACATCAAAATTACGTAAATCTAAATCAGATTTATTAACTTTCAAAGGATTTTTAATTATTATTGCTGTAAGACTTATAAGTGCCAAAATGCACAAAAAAATAATTTTTTTCATATAACCACCAAATATAATTATACTACAAAAATTATTTTATTTAATTACTTTTTTGTAATTTTTGATTATTCTTGCCAATTATCCATACTACCTAGGTCATAAACATTAACGTATCCTAAATCTAATAATTTTAAAGCGGCAGTTTTACTACGTGATCCACTTCTGCAATATACAATTAAATTAATATTTTTAGCATAATTAATATTTTCTATTTGATCTAATGGTATTGAAATAGCGCCCTTTATATGGGAATTATTATATTCAATTTCACTTCTTACATCAATTAAAAATGTATTCCCATTATAAATTAAATCTTTGGCTTCATTATAATCAATTGTTTGATATAAACCTTTACATTCACAATTTTCTATCTTGTTACAATTACATAGTTTATTTGTATCTATATTTGCTTCATAATTATTATTACATCCTGTTATGGAAAAAATTAAAACTAAACTTAAAATTAATTTATTTTTTATCTTACTCACTTTTAGCCGCCTTAAACATTTTTTTCCATAATCCTTTTGATGAATAATTTAAAATACCAACCTTATAAATTCTCATACCATATTTTATTAATAAATAATTTGTTAAAACCATAATCAAAATTGATATTATCATTTGAAAAATTCCAATTTGACCTAGCATTAATAATGAAGGCGCTAAAATAGCTGAAATAAATGGTATAAATGCAAATATTTTTATAAATAGTGCTCCATTAAATACAGATGCCATCATAGCTAGGTAATATCCTACAAGCGATATAATCATAATAGGAGTTTGAAGTTGTTGAAAATCTTCAGTATTAGTTGTCATAGAAGCTAACACCCCTGCCATAAGCGAATAAGCTATAAATGTTAAAATCATTAAAATTAAAACAAGAGGTATTATATAAATTAACTGGCTACCTAAACTAGATGATAAAATATCATTTATTACATTACTTACTTCTGTTCCAAGTCCATTAGCAATACTACTTCCACCTACTAACTTTCTTACAAAAAATCCAATAGTCGCAAATAAAACAAGTAAAATTCCTTGAATTAAAACAAATAAGTTTCCAGCTATTACTTTAGAAGCAAAATGAGTTTTTGGTGACACATTAGAAATAATTATTTCCATTCCTCTAGTTGTTTTTTCATCGTTAACTTCTGCTCCAATCATCTGAACTAAGAAAATTGATAACATAAAAAATGGTAAGATAATTACTGGAAAAACAGTTGTCATAATCATATTTGTATTTTCATCTTCAGATTTTTCAGATTCATTTAAAATTTCACGTTCAATTTCAATTGGTTCATATAACTTATTAATCTCTTCAATAGATATATCAGAAGCTAAAATATTTAAACTAACTTTCGTATTAGTTAAAGCATTAGTTATAAGTTGATAATCAATTGCCTCAATAAAACTTTGACTTATTATTTTAGCTTTTAATTCATTAGTTTCACTTTCATTTAATTCTATTACAATTGATTTCTTATCTTCTTCTATTATTTCATTAGCATCTTTATCAGTTTTTTCAACATCAAATTTTTTTGTATCACTATCAACTATTTCAAGACCTGATGCATTTAATTGTTCTTCTAAAATATCATAAGATTTATCTGTATTATCGATAACATATACTTTTTGAGCTGACGAGAAATCTCCTCCAAAAAAAGTTATAATACTATCTATATTAATTACACCAACAATTACAATTGCTATAATTATATTAGCAACTAAAAACCATTTAGTTTTTATTTTTCTATTTAAACTCATTCCAATTAAGTAGTTCAATTTACTTTTCATAGCTTTCACCAACCCTCTCAACAAAAATTTCATTTAATGATGGTTCTTCTACAACAAATTTAGTAACACATTTACATTTACTAACTACTTTAAATACATTATCTACAATATCAGAATTTTCTATTTTAACCTCAAATTCATCAGCTTTTTCTGTTACCGATAAAACACCATCAATACTCTCTAATACATCTTTTGGTATTTCTGCTTTAACTAAAATATTTTTCTTTCTGTATTGTTCTTTTATATCACTAATATATCCATCAAGCACTGCTTTACCTCTTAACATAACTACTATTTTTTTACAAAATAACTCAACATGATTCATCTGATGAGATGAAAATATAATCATACTACCTTTTTTAGACATTTCAAGTATAACATTTTTAAATAATTCAATATTAATAGGATCTAGTCCCGAAAATGGTTCATCTAAAATAAGTAATTTTGGATCATTTATAATAGCTGTTATAAATTGTACTTTCTGTTGATTACCTTTCGATAATTCCTTTATTTTTTTATCCTTATATTCACTAATATTAAAACGATTTAATAAAGTATCAAGTTTAGTTAAAATATCATTTTCACTCATACCTTTTAAAGTACCATAAAATAAACATTGTTCTTTAACTGTCATTTTAAGTAATAAACTTCTCTCTTCAGTTAAAAAACCAATTTTATCAGTAACTGAATAATCGATTTTTTTACCATCTAAAGTAATACTACCACTAGTCGGTTCTAAAAGTCCCATAATCATTCTAAATGTAGTAGTTTTTCCGGCTCCATTTACACCTAAAAGGCCAAATATTTCACCCTCTTTTACTTTAAATGATAAATTATCTACTGCTTTAAAATCACCATAATATTTTGTAATTTTATCAACAATTAACATAAAATTCCTCCCACCGTTAATATAATTATACTCTATATATTTTTATAAAACAACAAAAAGGCATAGATAGCCTTTATTTCATTAATTTTTTAACATATTGATTAGTAACTAATTTTTCTGAATTTTCCTGATAATCAAAAATATTAGTCATTTTTTCAATCCATTCATCACCTAAAAAACTTTTTAATTTCTCAAACTCTAAATTACTTATAGATGATTTTTTTGTAAAGGAAAAACATTTAATTAGTTCAGGATAGTAATCTTTAACGCTTTTTTGTTTATCTTCAAGTTTTATATGATTAAAATTTCTTAATATATATTTTGCTCTATTTATACTAATTTCATTATTTGTTATTTTATAATCATTAATTAAATTTATAACATCATATAAAGCTTTATTGTCTCTATAGTCATTAATATCAAATTTTATATCCTCTGTAGAAAATAAATCATTAATTCTTTCTTCGTTACCCTTTAAAATATCATCAATTACATTTATTATTTCAGGAAGGCAATATTCATCATATTCATATTTATAATAATATATATCTGGACACCAATGATTTTTTTCTACATGATCTAATTCTTTT
>CAKOYE010000061.1 GCA_934130485.1 uncultured Bacilli bacterium | reverse complement strand
ATAATACATAATATTTTTTTCATAATCCACCTCTATTAAAAATTATGAAAAATTTGTATATATATGAATATATTTGTAAATTTATAGAATTTTTTATTTCATCTGATACATTAATATAAAACTATTTACAATAATCACTTTTATAAACAAAATTTTCATTACCCATATATATATCCTTATTACCATCTATTGTATTACATTTAAGTAGTGATAAATAATTTGTCTTATATAAAACTGTGCCATTATCATCTATTGTTTCTTTAGTACCATTATTTATCCGAACCTGATATTCAAAAAAATTAAAAACATCATTCATATCAATTAAATTAGAATAAAGTAAGGATTTTAAATCAGCAAAATACCCTGCACCATTTTGTATCGCAATACCGCCAATACAATCAAGATAAACATCATATAAATTTCCATCTTCGTTTTTATACTTATACTCATTAAGTAATATACATTTATTATCAGACTGCGAATACACTACATACTTTATTAATTCTGGATGTGTTATTTTCTGACAGTTATATGCATCATAATCTTCTTTAGAATAATTAATATACAAATAATTGATTAGATTTTTTGACTTAATTTCATAACCAGTTATTTTTATATTGTTTGCTATATCATAATATACATCTTTTTGATTACACATCTTTTTTTCTAAACTTTCAATAATTTTATCCATATTGTACTTCAGAATCCATTTACTTTTAATTGTTTTAAGTATAATTAAACCATCCTTATTCTCAATTTTATTTATAAGTGTTTTTGGTATTTTCATAGTTAAATCTTTTTTTTCATCAACGAACTCAGTTATCCCAAATGAAACATTTTTTAAAATTAAAATGATAAAAATAATTAAACAACACACTGCAAAAAGAATTTTTTTCATTTTTTACCTCCTTAACAGTTTGAAATAATTATAACACAATATAATAAAATAAATATAATATTGAATTCAGTAGATATTATATATTCAAAATTGTAAGCAATAAATTATTTATTTTCTACTAAAAATCAAATGATTATAGATATAAAAAAAGTAAATCATTATAATTTGCTTTACATTTTAAAATCAATTTTCACTTATACTATTTATATAATCATAAAATAATACTTAAAAAACATTATCTTTATTTTGTACTACAACTTTTTTATTTTTTAATTTAAAAACTTTATCAACAATTTCTATTGTTGTTGGTCTATGCGCTATTACAATTATTGTAGCATTTTTTAATACTTCATTTATTATATTTTTAATTTTTTGTTCATTTTCAATATCAATGTTTGACGTTGGTTCATCAAATATATAAATACTAGTTTCTTTAGCAATAGCTCTTGCAAAAGCAAGCAATTGTTTTTCTCCTTTTGAAAAAGAATTATCACTCACACATTCATATATTCCATTTTTAAAATTTATTACTTTATTATATAATCCAACTGATTTCAAAATATCAATAATTTTTTCATCAGAAATATTACTTTTATTATTAACAGTAATATTTCTTTTTATAGTATCATTAAATACATAAGGATTTTGTTGTATAAAAGATATATTTTTTCTTAGACTCTCTAATGAAATATCATCAATATTTTTTCCATCAAACATAATATTACCTGAATTAATTTTATAAAAACCTAATATTAAATTAATGATTGTAGTTTTTCCAGCACCAGTTTCACCAACAAGTGCTATCTTTTCTCCTTTATTTATAGAAAAATTTACATTTTCTAATATGTTTTTACCATCTACATATGCAAAACTTACATTTAAAAACTTTATATTACCATATAAATTTTCAGCTACTTCACCCTTATAAATATTTTCTATGTTTTCATCATTATTCATTAATTCGTTTATTCTAGACATCGATATTTTACCTTTTTGTATATCTTCATAATGATACAACATATTCCCAAGAGGTTCAAAAAATTTATCTATATAACTTACAACTAGGTATATTATTCCAATATCGACATTAGCTACTTTGCCTTTTAAACACAAGTATAATACTAAAAATATTATAAAATATCGTGTAGTTAATCTTACCGGTGTTAATAAACTTTGTGCATCAAAGTATTTAGTTGACACTCTTAATTCATCAGCATTATAATCATCAAATATTTTTCTTCTTTCTTTTTGTATATTGAAGATATGTAAAGTTTTTATACTTGAAAATGTTTCACCAAAATAATTGTTTAAATTTTCAGTAACCTCAATTTCTTTTTTCTTATAACTAGCCATTTTTTTACCTATTTTTAATATTGCTATTACTAGAAATATACTGCAAATTATCATTATTAAAGCAAAATAAATATTAATAAAACACATAACTATCAATACAACAATCAAAAAAATTCCTGAACTTAAAAACATAGGTATTGTTCTCCCTATAAATTCTCCTATATTTGATATATCTGATGTCATTCTTGTAACTAATGTGGAGATATGCATATTAGAGAATGTATCCATATTAAAATTCATTATTCTTTTATATGAAGTTTCTCTTACATCATATATTAAACTTTGTGTATTTTTTGCTAACAATATCGATTTAAAAAATTCTAAAATTGCGCAAATTAACGTAATAATTAAATAAATTCCAACAAACAAAAATAATTTATATTTTATTTCAGAAAACACTACACCGTTTTTTACCAATGCAATTGTTTGCTTAATTAAATAAGGCAATAAAGTATTTATTAAAGAAATTAGAATTATAAGAGATATTACTAATAAAAACTTAAATTTGTATTTTAGAATTATTTTTTTCAAATTAATCATTTACTTTTATACCTCCAAATTCCTTTAATGTTTTATTTTCTAGTATATATTTTTTATCAGCATCTTTTATATCTTCAATCATATTTGAGATTAAAATTAATGTTATGTTTTTATTTTTTGTTATATTATTTATTACCTTCATCCTTGTTTCCACATCTAATCCAGTTAAGCCATCATCAATTATTAATATTTTAGGTTTACTAATTATATTTCTTGATAAAATAAGTCTTTGTTTTTGACCACCAGATATTTTAATACCGCATTCTCCAATATATGTTTCATATTTTTCTGGAAAGTTTTCAATGGTATTCAAAATTTCTGACTGTTCTAATGATTTTTTTATTTCATCATCCGTATAATCTTTTCCAAGATCTATGTTGTATTTTACAATATTATCATAAATATAATCTTCCTGAATGACATATGATACATTACTATAAAATGAGGTTTTATTTATAGAATTTATATCAATATTATCAAAAAAAACTTTTCCATTCTCAATTTTATAAAATCTAGTTAGAATATTTGCTAATGTTGTTTTTCCAGTTCCAGTTTTTCCTAAAATACCTATAAAACTCCCATATGGAATATTAATATTGATATTTTCCAAAATATTTTCTAATTCATTATTATATTTAAAATCTAAATTCTTAATAGTTATATTTGGAGTTTCTGGCATTTTTTGATTTCCATCTAAGTCTAATTCTATATCAGTTAAAAGTTGAATTCTTTTATTAATTATTTTTAATTCATTTACTTTTTTTACTAAATTTCCCGTATATATATAGTCGGAAAGAATTTTTTGTATAATTGAGTTAAAAGCTATAAATTCCCCTATTGTTATTACATTTTGAACTACAAGGTATATACCATAAATACAGGCTATAGCAAAACTAATTCCTTTACATATTATGGAAATTACCTCTATATGAGCAATGACTTTATTATACTCTATATTCTTTTCTTTTAGTAATCTATTTATATCATTAAATTGATCAACCGTTTCATTTTCTTTAACATATGATTTAATTACAGTAAAACCACAAAATCCATCATTTATTTTTTTTGCCAAAGTAGCTTCCAAATCTTTCTTATCTTTTAATAATTGTTGGGCTTTATAATTTTGTTTGATTATTAAATATAAAAATATTGGAAATACAACAAATACAGATATACTTAATGAAAAATTCACATATTTCATCGATACAATAAATCCAATTATTGTATATGATAATACTCTCGTGATTTCTATAAATCCATGTCCTACTATTGACCATAATTGATTAATATCATTTATTATATATGAAACAAAAGTTCCTTTATCAATACTTTCAAAAAAATTTATATTAGCACACTCAAAATTTTTTAATAAACTAGATAATACCTCTTGCTTTACTTTTCTTCCCATTGAAAATATTATTCTGCGATATAGAAACGTAAATATAAAAGATATAAGTAGTATAACACACAGTAGTATTACCTTATGAATTACTTCAATGCTTATTAACCCAAAATTTTCTAATATTATATCTAATATCTCTCCAAAAATAATAGGTTCAAGTAATGATAAAATAATAGCTACAATATATATTATAAAAAATAATAGTAATTCTATTTTATGTTTATTTAATTGTTCTTTAATCAACTTATTCACTTAAATCATTTCCTTTAGATAAATTATAACAGTCTTTTCATGTAAAATTATACTATAATGAAGACATATTTTCCATACTTCCTTTAAATTTATCAGAAATCTTTAAGTAAGATTTATAAACTTAATTTTCTTAAAATGCTTAGATTAAGATATAAACCAAAATAAAAAAAATACAATAGCACAATCGAGTAGAGATTAAATAATTAATTTATTTAATCCCTCTCACACTATAAATTGTTCAGACCTTCCTAGTAATTAACTAGTACTATGACCTCGGCTGACTTCTCATGATAAACCTTTTTCGACCGACTATCTCTTCTTAACTATTGGTATATTAAACCGTTAGTGCTTATTCGTTCATGAGACCTCCCGCGGTAAGACATATAACTTTCCTCGTTTACTCACTTGATTTACTGTATAAAGTTACGTGTATCTTTTTGACTTTAGTTTGTTTTGTAACCTCATCCTTTTATACAGCCTTTGTATCAAGTTTCTGTTCGTTTAGCCACGATTTTGTTTCACACTTCCTTTAGCCCTAACATCACTGTTAATGCTTTGTGCTCCCATAATACTTCGCAGATACTTACGTGTATAGCGGACTTGCACCACCTAGTTATATGCCATGCACAGCACACAAAAAAGTAGAATTTATTTATTCTACAAATTCTACTGGTTTTTCATCTAATCTACCTAAATAAAATCCATTTAAATA
>CAKOYE010000060.1 GCA_934130485.1 uncultured Bacilli bacterium | reverse complement strand
TATGAATGATACAATAGCGGCAATTTCAACATCATTAGGTGTAGGAGCAATTTCTATAATTAGAGTTAGTGGATCAAAGGCTATAGAAATTACTAGTAAAATATTTAAAGGAAAAGATTTAAAATCAGTTGAAAGTCATACCATAAATTATGGTCATATTGAAGCAGAGGGTGAAATTATTGATGAAGTTTTAGTGAGTGTTATGAAAGCTCCTAAAACATTTACGACAGAAGATATTGTTGAAATAAATTGCCATGGTGGAATAGCAACAACAAAAAAAATATTAGAATTACTTTTATCAAATGGATGTAGATTAGCAGAACCTGGTGAATTTACTAAAAGAGCCTTCTTGAATGGAAGAATAGGGTTACTTGAAGCAGAAGCAGTTGGTGACTTAATAAATGCTAAAACAGAAGAAGCACGATCACTTGCAATAAATCAAGTGATGGGAAATGTTAGTAATATGATAAAAAAATTGAGACAGGAAATTTTAGAAATACTAGCTAATATTGAAGTAAATATTGATTATCCAGAATATGAAGATATAGAAGTTATGACAAATGATATTGTTTTAAAAAATATTTCTAAAATAGAATTAGAAATAAAAGACATATTAGAAAAAAGTGAAGATGGCAGAATAATTAAAGAAGGAATTAAAACTATAATTATTGGTAAGCCAAATGTTGGAAAAAGCAGTTTATTAAACAATTTAATTAATGAAGAAAAAGCAATTGTTACCGATATAGCAGGTACAACAAGAGATATAGTAGAAGGAAAAATAATTATAGATGGAGTTGTTTTAGATTTAATAGATACAGCTGGAATAAGACATACAAATGATGTAGTAGAAAGCATTGGAGTTAAAAAAAGTATTGATTTAATAGATACAGCTGATTTAATTATTTATATGTTAAATGGTAACGAAGAAATAGACGAAAATGATATAGAAATACTTAATAAAATTAAAGATAAAAATCATATTGTAGTAATTAATAAAATAGATTTAGAAGAAAAAATAGATTATAATAAGATTTGCACAAATGAAATAATAAAAATGAGTATTAGTAAAAATATTGGAATAGATGATTTAAAAAATAAAATTAAAGAACTTTTTAATCTAGAAAAATTAAAAACAAGAGATTTGAATTTTTTAACAAATGCAAGAAGTATATCAATTTTAAAAGAATGTCAAAAATTAATAATAAGTGTAAAAGAAGGAATAAAAAATAACTATCCAATAGATATTGTCGAAATTGATATAAAAAGAATATGGGAATTATTAGGTGAAATAATAGGTGAAACATATCAAGATGAATTAATTAATCAACTATTTAGTCAATTTTGTTTAGGAAAATAAAGGCATACTAACTAAATAAGTCTTTATTTTTTTTATTGTATTATTTAAAAAATGATAGTATAATAAAAAAGTCAAAAAGAAGGTGTAATGTATGAAATATGAAATAATAGTAGTAGGTGGAGGACATGCTGGATGTGAAGCATCACTTGCAAGTTCTAGAAAAGGTCATAAAACATTATTGGTTACGGGAAATATCAATAATATTGCGGATATGCCATGTAATCCATCGATTGGTGGTTCTGCTAAAGGTATAGTAGTAAGAGAAATAGATGCCCTAGGTGGAGAAATGGGAATTAATGCAGATAAATCCCATATTCAAATTAAAATGCTAAATAATACTAAAGGTCCAGCAGTACAGGCCCTAAGAGCACAGGCAGATAAAATCACATATCCAAAAAATATGAGAGAAACACTAAAAAAACAGGAAAATCTTGATATAAAAGAATCACTTGTTGAAGATTTAATTATAGAAAATAATAAAATCAAGGGTGTAGTTTTAGAAAATGGTGAGAAAATATTTGGTGACGCTGTGATTTTAACAACAGGTACATATCTAAAGGCTGATATAATGGTTGGTGATACAAGAAGAAGAGAAGGTCCACACGGTGAACGCCCAAGTCAACACTTAAGCGATAATTTAAAAAAATATGGATTTAAAATTATAAGATTAAAAACAGGAACACCACAACGTATTGATAAAAATAGTATAGATTTCAGTAAGACAAAACCAGAATACGGTGATTCAACATATCATACATTCAGTTTTGATACAAATCCACTATACAAAATAGAAGATCAAGTTCCATGTCACTTAATATATACTACACCATTAACACATAAAATAATCAAAGATAATTTACATAAAGCAAGTATGTATGGTGGATTAAATGATGTTACTGGAGTTGGTCCAAGATATTGTCCATCAATTGAAGATAAAATTGTAAGATTTGCAGATAAGGAAAGACATCAATTATTTCTAGAACCTGAAAGTTTATATTATGACGATATTTATCTTCAAGGTTTTTCTACAAGTATGCCTCATGATGTACAAGAGTTGATGGTACATAGCTTACCAGGTCTTGAAAATGCTAAGATATTAAAATATGCTTATGCAATTGAATATGATGCGATAGATGCATTACAGCTAAAACCATCTTTAGAAACAAAAATTGTTGAAAATTTATATACAGCAGGTCAAATAAATGGAACAAGTGGTTATGAAGAAGCTGCTTGTCAAGGTTTAATTGCGGGAATAAATGCAGCCTTGAAACTTGAGAATAAAGAACCATTAGTTTTAAAGAGAAATGAGGCATATATAGGTGTATTGATAGATGATTTAATAACAAAAGGAGTAAGAGATCCATATAGACTATTAACATCAAGAGCGGAATATAGACTATTATTAAGACATGATAATGCTGATATTAGATTAAGAAAATTAGGATACGAAGTTGGTTTAATAGATGAGGAAAGATACAATAAACTCCTTGAGAAAGAGAAAAAAATTAATGAATTAACAGAAGAATTAAAAAATAATAAAATTACACCAAAAGAAAATATAAATAATTATCTACTAAATATTAATTCATCACCAATTAAAGATGGTATTACATTATATGATTTACTAAAAAGACCAGAAATTAATATGAATGATATAAAAAATTTTATAGATATAGATTACCCAGAGGATGTAATCGAGCAAGTAGAAATTAATATAAAATATGAGGGATATATAAAAAAGGCAAATAGAGAAGCAGAAAAAATGTTAGACTTAGAAAATAAAAAAATTCCAGAAAATATAGATTATGATAAAATTCATAATTTAGCCAGTGAAGCAAAACAAAAATTGAAAGAGGTAAAACCTATATCAATAGGCCAAGCATTAAGAATAAGTGGAGTAAATCCCGCTGATATTTCAATATTAATGATTTATATAAAAAAGGAATATAACCATGAACATAAATGATTTCATAAATGAATTAAAAAAAATTAATATTGAAATAAATGATTACCAATTAAAACAATTAAATAGATATTATGAACTTCTTGTAGAATATAACGAAAAAATGAATTTAACTGGAATTACTGAAAAAAATCAAGTTTATTTAAAACATTTCTACGATAGTCTAACAATAAATAAAATTATTGACTTAAATACTGTTCAAACATTATGTGATGTAGGAACGGGTGCAGGTTTTCCAGGATTGGTAATAAAAATATTATTTCCCAAAATAAAAATCACATTAGTTGATTCACTTAATAAAAGAATAGAATTTCTAAATGTTGTTATTAATGAACTAGGATTAGAAGACATTGATGCTTTACATTCTAGAATTGAAGATTATGGGAAAAATAATAGGGAAATATTCGATGTTGTCACTGCAAGAGCAGTAGCACCGTTAAATATTTTGTTAGAGTATTGTACACCTTTAGTAAAATGTGGGAAATATTTTATACCATTAAAAGCCAATATTTCCCGGGAAATATTAGAAATTAATAGTGCTCTAAAAGAATTAAATTGCACAATAGAAGAAAAATGTGAGTTTTTACTTCCATATGAAGAAAGTCAAAGAACATTAATAAAATTTAAAAAAATAGGTAAAACTAATAAAAAATATCCAAGAGCGTATGCTCAAATTAAGAAGAAACCATTGTAATTTGGTTTTTTTTTAATTTGTGAAAAAAATTATTGAAATATTTCCCAAAATATAGTATGATTATAACTAGAAAATAAAAGTGGAAGGAGAATTTATATGAACCACGAAAAAATAGTTGTAGAATTAGAACTTGATGATATTTTACCTAATAGATTTCAACCAAGATTCCGTTTCCCAGAACAAGCAATCACAGAATTAGCAGAATCAATTAAAGAACATGGAGTTATTCAACCTATACTTGTTAGAAGATTAGGTGATAAATATGAAATAATTGCGGGTGAAAGAAGATATAAAGCTAGTCTTTTAGCTGGAAAAAGAACTATCCCAGCTATTGTAGCAGAACTTAATGATAAAGATAGTGCTGAAGTAGCCTTAATTGAAAACGTACAAAGACAAGATTTAACACCAATCGAAGAAGCAGTGTCATATAGAAAAATTCTTGATATGGGATATTTAACACAAGAACAACTTGCAGATAAATTAGGTAAAACTCAATCAACTGTTAGTAACAAATTAAGATTACTTAATCTAGATGATGATGTTCAAGAAGCTTTATTAGATGAAAAAATTTCAGAACGTCATGCTAGATCCCTTTTAAAAATTGATAGTAAGCAACAACAAAGAGAAATATTAGAAAAAATTATTAAAGAAAGATTAACTGTTAAAAAAACAGATGAGCTTATAAATAAGATTTTAAAAGGTGAAGAAAATATTTCGAATACTATTCAAGCAACAGAAATACCAAGTATTTTTATGAATAATAGTGTACAAGTTGAAGAACCAGCAATTCAAAGTTCTAGTGCAATAGAATTTATTAATTCAAATGATCAAGTAATGAATTCATTTGGCAATACAAATACAAAAGATGAAGATTTATTAGATTTTCTTAATGTAGATAGTACTGCTCCACAAACAGTACCTGTAGAGAAACCTGATGAACCTATTATCTATAATCCAGTTCAACAAGCAGATTTTACAGCTACAAATAGTATAAATGATAATTATAATATACCAACAAGTCCAATAATAGAAGAAATTGAGCCAGAACCAATTTCATCTGCTCCAGTAAATAGCAGTGAGTCAGAAATAGATGAAATAAATAATATGATAAATAATATTTCAAATGGTATTAATCCTGGTTTTGTTGATGTTGATAACATAGAAAAAAATGCAAAAGACATTTATGTTGAAAGACCATTAGCTGATATAGATAATTTATTAATGTCAGAAAATAATGA
>CAKOYE010000059.1 GCA_934130485.1 uncultured Bacilli bacterium | reverse complement strand
AAAAACAAAGCAAAGAAAATAATAAAAATTGTTTTGATTGTTTGCTTTGTTATCGGAATTGCAGCACTTATTGCAATGTGTTTATTCTTTAAAATGATAGTTGATGAAGCACCAGATTTTGATGTTGAAAACTTAATGATGAAAGAGTCATCAATATTATATAGTAGCACTGGTGAAGAATTAGGAAGACTTGGAAACGAAAATCGTGAAATTATTACCTATGATGAGTTACCAGAAATACTAATTGATGCGATTGTTGCTACAGAAGATTCAAGATTTTTCCAACATAATGGTTTTGACTTACCAAGATTTTTAAAAGCAAGTATAGGTCAAGCCGCTGGTAATGATGCAGCCGGTGGTGCTTCTACATTAACTATGCAAATAGTAAAAAATGCATTTACTGTTCAAAATAAAAATACACATGAAAAAAGTACTGGATTTACAGGTATAAAAAGAAAATTTACTGATATATATATGTCAATATTTAAACTTGAAAAAAATTATACAAAACAAGAATTAATGGAATTTTATGTAAATTATAGTTTCTTGGGTAGTAATTCTTATGGTGTTGAACAAGCTTGTCTAACCTACTTCAATAAACCAGCTAAGGATATAAATTTATCAGAAGCTGCGTTAATTGCAGGATTATACCAATCACCTGGTTCTTATGATCCGTTAAAGAGTAAAGAAAGTGCAGAACGTGCTGAAAAAAGACGTTTAACTGTTTTAAAACTTATGGAAAGACACGGATACATTACAAGTGAAGAAAAAGAAATAGCAGAAAAATTAACAGTTGATAAAATTGTTGTTGGATCACGTCCAAGCGAAAATGGTGAATACCGTGGATTTATTGATATGGTTGCTGATGATGTTAAAGAAAAAACTGGATGGGATCCTAATGTAATTCCACTAGAAATAACAACAACTATGAATAAGTCTTATCAAGATCATATTAATAAAATAATGACTGGAGAAACATTTGTATGGGAAAATCCAGCAGTTCAAGCAGGTATTGCAGTTATCAATGCAAAAACTGGTGCAATCGTTGCTATTGGATCTAATAGAAAAAATGAGGCAAAAATTTGGAATTATGCAACTGATGAGGTAAGACAAATTGGTTCAACAGCAAAACCGCTTTATGATTATGCACCAGCAATAGAATATAATAACGCCTCAACTTATGGTCCTATAACTGATGAGCCATATACATATACAGGTGGCGGTGAAATAAATAACTGGGATGGTGGATATCAAGCATTCTTAACAATGAGAGAAGCCCTTAGAGTTTCAAGAAATATTCCAGCATTAAAGGTATTTCAATCAGTAAAAAACTCAGATATTTATGAAATGGCAACAAACTTAGGATTACATCCTGAATTAGAAAATAATTATGTACACGAAGCACATTCGATTGGTGCATATACTGGTGAAACTCCAATATCCTTAGCAGCAGCTTATGCAGCATTCTCAAATTCTGGATATTATAATGAACCATACAGTTTTACGAAAGTAAAAAGAATTGATACTGGTGAAGTATATGAAATAAAAACAACATCAAGAAAAGCTATGGGTGCAGATACAGCATATATGATAACAAATATGCTACAAGATACAGCTACTTGGGCACTAGGAAAGTATTCCTATGTAAACGGAGTAAAATATGCTGCAAAAACTGGTACAACTAACTTTGATGAAAAACAACTAGCCGCAAAAAATTTACCAGGTTCTGCAATAAATGATTTATGGGTTGCCGGATATGATTCAAATTATTCAATAGCAGTTTGGTATGGTTATCAAACTATAAATAAAGAAGACGCAGCAAATGGATATTATACTAATATGGGGAATACAAATCACTCTAGATTATTTCAAGCTGTTGCACAAGCTGTGTTTAGTGAAGCTAATTTTGAAAAACCATCAAATGTTATATCTGTAACTATCGAAAAAGAATCATCCCCTGCTATGTTACCTAGTGAATTTACACCATCTGATTTAAAAATCACAGAATTATTTAAAGCTGGTACAGAACCTACAGAAATTTCCAATAGATATTCAAAATTAAGTAATGTTACTAATTTAAAAGCAACACAAAATGGTTCTAAAATAACACTTACTTGGGATAAAATAAAAACACCTGATGCAATTGACGAAAATAGTATTAAAGATTACTTTAATAAAATTTATACTAATGAAGGTTTTAGAGCTTCAAAAATGCAAGAAAGATTAAATTACATTCAATATCATATTGGTACTGTTGGTTATAATGTCTATTTAAAAGACAGTGATGGTTCATTAAAATTAATTGATTTCACAAAAGAAAACACTTATGTCCACGAATTAAAAACAACTTCATCTAAGAATGTAACATATGTAATAAAAACATGTTATACAATATTTAAAGATAATACAAGTGATGGAACTGAAGTTAAAATTAATGTTAATGCCAATACAAAAGAAATAAAAGTTGCTTTAACTACGGAAGAAGCTGTTTCTATAAAAATTAATAGTCAATATACAGAACCAGTAAAGCCAATTGTTGTTACTGAAAATGGAATAGATGTTACAAGTAAAGCAACAATAAAAATGGATACAATTACAAAAAAATCAGATAATACTAAAGTAAATGCTATATCTGATATAATAACAACTAATGAAGAAACATATGAAATAAAATATTCTGTATCATATAATAATGAAAATTATAGTATAATAAAGACAATTAAAATAATTCCTTAAGATAGCAATGCTATCTTTTTTTATAAAAAAATTATGAATTCTTTTCATAATTTTCTTTATAATATTTACAAATACTCTTTAACTTACAATTTGCACATTCGGGTTTTACTGCTTTACAATAATATCTTCCAAATAATACTAATTGGTGATGTAGTCTATTTAATTTATTTTTAGGAAAATTTTTTTCTAAATCCTTTTCGATTTCTAAAACATTATCACTCTTAGTTAAATTCAATCTATTACTTACTCTTTTTACGTGTGTATCTACAGCAATACAAGGTTCATTATAAAGGTTACTTAGAACAACATTAGTAGTCTTTCTTCCAACACCACTTAATTTTTCTAAATATTCTCTATCATTTGGTACTATACCACCACAATCTTTAATTAAAGCTTCGGCAATTTTTTTTATATTCAAAGCTTTTTTATTAAATGTTCCAATAGGTCTAATCATATTTATTATAGAGTCTAATGGGGCATTTTTTAATTCATCTAAAGTTTCATATTTACTAAAAAGTTCCTTAGTTACCATATTTACTCTTTTATCAGTTGTTTGAGCACTTAACATTACCGCAATTAATAATTCGTAATCTTTATTATAATTTAATTCGCATTTTGGATCAGGAAAAAGTTCATCTAGATATTCTATTATTTTATTCTCCACTATCATTTAGCCAATCATAATCAATAAGTTCTTTTTTTTCTGTTTTTTTATTCTTACTTTGAAAATTTGTCTTATTTTTTTCTACATCGTTTTTATTATTTATACCTTTTTTCTTCCATTCGTATAGTATTTTATCTATATATCTTAAATTTGTAACACCATTAAATACTGCTTCTTTTAAAGCTAGAATAATTAATTCTTCACTATATCCTATTTCTTTCCAACCATTAATAAGCTCATATTCTACTGGTGATAATGTACGCGCAAATTCTTTTTCAAAGCAATCAAATAAATTTTCTTGTTGTTCTTCTTTTACAATATTTTCATTTATTATAAAAAAGGCAAGTTTACTATATAAATTTTTAAAATCTATATAATCTTCTCTTATATTATTTACTTTACGAACACTTATTGATAATATTCCCTTTTCTTCTAAATTATTAACCATTTCTAAAACTTCAGGAAGTTTTAATTTCATATCATCAGCAATTTTTTTAGGATTAAATACATCTGACTCATTAAGTAAATATATAATTAAAATAAGCTCATCACTATTTAATTTTAAATCTTTATAATTAAATAATAATAATCTAGGAAAATTTATTGTTCCATTTTCTATTAAATTTACTACTTTTTCCATCATAAAAATCACCTTCTTTATAATTATAACTGATTTTAAAATATTTGTATATTATTTTTTATTTGGAATTGTTATTACATCATAACTATCTTTAGAAATTTTTAAAATATTATAAATATCATTACTTAATTCATAATTATCTATCCATTTAATGTAACTATTTTCCTTAAATTTACTTGCGATTTTATTTTCATAAAAAATAGCTTTTACATCTTCACTTAAACTCACCTGATAATCCATATTTAGAAAATAAATAAAATCACAACTATTAACTAAATTATTTACTCCTATATCATACAGACAAATATTATAATTATCGTTATTTATCATTATAATATTTTGATTTTTTAAAATTGAATAGGACTCTGTTTTAATAGAATTACTTAATATATCTTTATTTGAATAATCTATATTTAATTTTATATCAGGATTATTTAAAAATACAAAGTCTAATTTATTTTCTACAAATTTATTTAAGTCATCATTAAATGTCTTATTTTCCTTGTAATCTATTACTATCAAAGATGTAGATAAATTATTTTTAATCAATACTGCTTTATATTCTTCTGATGATAAAAAAATAACTGCTAATTCAGAATCATCCAGATTTAGATCTATTTTATCTATAAAAGCAGTTTTAATTTTTATATTAATTACTAAGATACAAAACAAAAATAAAGTAATTATTAAAATTATTTTTTTCACACTAAAACACCCTAATATAAATTATGTTTTAAGTTTTATTTTTACAACAATTATTTTAGTGAACGTAAGATAAATTCATATAATTCATCACTAATTTGTTCAATGCTTTTTATATTATCATTTAAAACACATTCTATCGTTTTAAAATCATATTTTTTAGCTATTAGAAAATAAGTTTGTTCACATTTTTCTAGATATTTTTTATCACTTTCATTACCATCCATTTTTTCATTTCTTTTACTTAATAATTCTACTGTTTTTTCTGTTGGCATATGTAAGAAAATATTAATATCTGTTCTTGGTAATTCTAAATGTTCAAATTCTAATTTTTCAATCCATTTAAAGAATTCTATTCTTTCCAAGTCATCATTCATTTTAGAGCCTTGAAAAGCCATATTTGAATAAACATATCTATCTAAAATAACATTAGTGCCATTATTTATTAATTCACGAATTTTATCTATATTATATAATCGATCAGCCGCATAGTATAACGATACCAGTTTAGCCGAAACATTAGGTGCTCCTTCTATAAAAAAACTATTACCAAATTTTTCCTTACCAAGTAATGGCCCACCTATTATTTTACCAGTTGGTGTATCATAACAAGGAAATGATACAATTTCGGTTTTTATACCGTTTTTATTTAATTTTTCTTTTAACAATTTTGATTGTGTTTCTTTACCAGAACAATCAGTTCCTTCAATAACAATTAATTT
>CAKOYE010000058.1 GCA_934130485.1 uncultured Bacilli bacterium | reverse complement strand
CAAGATCCATATCATGGAGAGTCTGAGGCACATGGATTATGTTTTTCAGTAAGAGATGGCGTTCCAAGACCACCGTCACTTAATAATATTTTTAAAGAATTATACAATGATTTAGGAATTACAAAGGTTGATAACGATTTAACATCTTGGGCTAGACAAGGCGTATTACTTCTTAATTCTATTATGACAGTTGTGAAAGATCATCCTTTATCACATAAAGATAAGGGTTGGGAAATATTTACTGATAATATAATTAGGTATTTAAATAATAGAGAAAAACCAATTGTATTTGTTTTGTGGGGAAGCTATGCAAGAAGCAAAAAAGAATTAATTACTAATAAAAATCATTTAATAATAGAGTCAGTACATCCTTCGCCCTTATCAGCAAATCGTGGATTTTTTGGAAGTAAACCATTTTCTAAAATTAATAATTTTTTAATAAGTCAAAATATGGAACCAATCGACTGGTCTGACGGTAAAAAAGCTATTGAAAAATAGTCTTTTTTGTAATAGAATTATAATGTGGGGTGATAATGTGGAAAACGCATATAAATATATTCTTGAAAAATTAGATTTACATTATGGAGAAAATGTAGTTGTTGCAGTGTCAGGTGGACCTGATTCGATGGCCCTTTTGCATCTTCTAACAAGAGTGAAAAAAGCCTTAGATATAAATGTAGTTTGTGCTCATGTAAATCATAATGTTAGACGTGAAAGTGATGACGAATTAATTTTTGTAAATAAATTTTGTATGCAACATGGTGTAATTTTTGAAAGTATGAAAATTGAAGACTATGGTGATGATAATTTTCACAATGAAGCAAGAACTAAAAGATATACTTATTTCAAAGAAATTGTAAAAAAATATAATGCAAGATATTTGTTTACAGCTCATCATGGTGATGATTTAATGGAGACTATTTTAATGCGAATAGTGAGAGGTTCAACATTAAGAGGTTACAGTGGATTTTCAGAATATCTAAAAACACCAGATTATACAATTGTAAGACCCCTAATTCAAGTAACAAAAGAAGAAATTGCAAAATATGATAAGCAACATAAAATATCTTATGTTATAGATGGCTCTAATTTAAAGGATGTATATACTAGAAATAGATATAGAAAATATATTGTTCCTGAATTTAAAAAAGAGGATAAAAATGTTCATACTAAATTTTATAAGTTTAGTAAAACATTACTTGAATATAATGATTACATTAATTCACAAGTAGAAAAAAAACTAAAAAAAATATATGTGCAAGGAATGCTAGATATAGATTTATTTCTAAAAGAAGAACATATAATTCAAACAAAAATAATATATTATATTTTAGAGAATATTTATCAAGATGATCTTATGCTTATAACTGATCATCATGTAGATTTAATTCATAATTTGATTACATCAAAGAAAGCAAATACATCTATATATTTACCAAATGGTGTTAAAGCAATCAAAACATATAGCTCAGTAGTATTTACATTTGAAGATATAAAACAAAATGAGTATGAAATTGAAATGTTTGATTTTGTAAATCTTCCAAATGGTAAAAATATAGAAAAAGTTAATAAAACAACTCTAACAGACAATAACGTATGTTTTTTATCTAGTAGCGAAGTTAAGTTACCATTACATGTAAGAAGTAGAAAAAATGGCGATAAAATGAGTGTAAAGGGAATGTTAGGTAGTAAAAAAATTAATGATATATTTATTGATTCAAAAATAAGTACAAAAGAAAGAGATTTATGGCCAGTTGTAATTGACTCAAATGGAGTAATTGTTTGGTTACCTGGTTTAAAAAAATCAAAATTTGACAAAACAAAAGAAGAAAAGTATGATATAATACTTAAGTACTATTAAAAGGAGGAAAAAAATGAATAAAAAAACAGCAAAGAAGGGAATATTATCATATACATTTTTGATTCTATTTATTTTAGTGATATTTTATTTAGTTAATGTAATGAATCAAAAGATAGAATATATTACTTACGATGAGTTTATTGAAAATATTGAATCAAATAATATCGAAGAAATAGAAGTAACACCAAAAAATCGTGCGAATGTCTATGAAATTACTGGAAAAATGAAAAATTCAAAAGATGATGAAAGTTTCTTTGTAAGAATACCTTTATCAGATGTTGTAATTGATAGAGTAATGCAGTTAGGAGAAGCAGGAAGTTTTAAATTAGATGTTAATACAGATCCTGAATCAAGCACATTATTATTATTTATTATTAATGTATTACCTATGGTTATATTAATAGGATTTGCCTTCTTCTTTATTACAAGACAGATGGGTTCTGCAAATAAATCTATGGATTTTGGAAAAAGCCGTGCAAGATTAAGTGAAGATAATAAGAAAGTATCTTTTAAAGATGTTGCAGGATTATCAGAAGAAAAAGAAGAAGTTCAAGAATTAATTGATTTCTTGAAAAATCCTAAAAAATTTGAGTCAATGGGAGCTAGAATTCCAAAAGGAGTATTGTTAGTAGGTCCTCCAGGAACAGGAAAAACATTGCTTGCAAGAGCAGTTGCTGGGGAAGCAAATGTACCATTCTATTTTATTAGTGGTTCTGATTTCGTTGAATTGTTTGTTGGTGTTGGAGCATCACGTGTTCGTGATATGTTTAAACAAGCTAAACACAACGCCCCATGCTTAATTTTCATTGATGAAATTGATGCTGTAGGACGTCAAAGAGGAGCAGGACTTGGTGGAGGACACGATGAACGTGAACAAACACTAAATCAATTATTAACAGAAATGGATGGATTTGGAGCAAATGAAGGTATTATTATAATAGCAGCAACAAACCGTCCAGATGTACTAGATCCAGCACTTTTAAGACCAGGTAGATTTGACCGTCAGGTAACAGTAAATTTACCAGACGCAAAAGGTCGTGAAGAAATACTAGAAGTTCACGCTAAAAACAAAACATTTGCAAATGATGTAAATTTAAAAAATATTGCAAAGAGAACTGTTGGATTAAGTGGAGCTGATTTAGAGAATTTATTAAATGAGGCAGCCTTGCTAACAGTAAGACGTAATAAAAAAGCAATAACAATGGAAGAAATAGATGAAGCACACGATCGTGTATTAATGGGACCTGCAAAAAAATCTCATAAATATACAGATTCAGAAAAAAGAGTTGTTGCATATCACGAAGCAGGACACGCTGTCGTTGGTCTAAAATTAGATGGTGCAAACGATGTTCAAAAAATTACAATTATTCCAAGAGGTGCAGCAGGTGGATATAACCTTATGATGCCAAAAGAGGAGACATATCTTTCAACTAAAAAAGAATTACTTGAAACAATAAGTGGTCTATTAGGTGGAAGAGTCGCTGAAGAAATTGTATTTAATGAAATGACAACTGGAGCACATAATGATTTTGAAAAGGCAACAAAAATTGCTCGTGCAATGGTAACTGAATATGGTATGAGTAGTTTAGGACCTGTTCAATTCGAACATCAAGAATCAAGTGTATTTTTAGGTCGTGATTATAATAAGAGTAGAAATTTCTCAAGTCAAGTAGCATATCAAATTGATGAAGAAATTAGAAAAATTATTGGCGAACAATATGAAGTAACTAAAAAAATAATTAGTCAAAATATGGATTTATTAAAGTTAATTGCAGAAACTTTATTAGAATATGAAACAATTACTAAAGAACAAATTGACTATTTAGTTGAACATGGAAAAATGCCAAAAGATGATGAAGAAAATTCTAAACCTTCTAAATCATATAGCGATATGACAGTTGCTGAACTAAAAGAAATTGCAAGAGAAAAAGAAATAAAAGGTTATTCAAAAATGACTAAAGAAGAGTTACTTGATGCTCTTAAAGAAGATGAAATTTAATATTTCATTTTTTTTGATTTTTATTTTATTTTAATAGATTTTATTATCAATATATGATAAAATGTTATAAGAGTTATGTTAGAAAATGGTGAGTTTATGGGAAAAATAATAGCGCTTGTTAATCAAAAAGGTGGAGTAGGAAAAACTACTTCTAGTATAAATTTAGCAGCATCTTTAGGTGTTCTTAGAAAAAGAGTTTTATTAGTCGATCTAGATCCTCAAGGTAATGCTTCAACTGGTGTTGGAATTGATAAAGGAGATATTAAAAATGGTGTTTACAACTTAATGATAGATGAGTGTAGCATTGAAGACGCAATTGTAAAAACAAAATTTAAAAATCTTTATGTGATACCTGCATCAATTAATCTTGCTGGTATTGATATTGAACTTATGGACAAAAGCCATGAAGATAAAGAATTCAATAGAAATACACAATTAAAAAAACATTTAGATAGTATTAAAGAACACTTTGATTATATAATAATAGATTGTCCCCCATCACTTGGAATATTAACAACTAATGCTCTAACCGCATCTGATTCGGTTATTATTCCAGTTCAATGTGAATTTTTCGCACTAGAAGGAATTATGCAATTAGTTGCAACAATTATGATGGCACAAAAAACATATAATCCAAATTTACAAATTGAAGGTGTACTTTTAACAATGCTAAACAGTTGTACAAATTTAGGACTTGAAGTAGTAGAAGAAGTAAAAAGTTATTTTAAAGAAAGAGTATATGATACAATTATTCCAAGACTTGTAAGACTTTCAGAAGCACCAAGTCACGGAAAACCTATAATTGCTTATGATCCACATAGTCGTGGAACAGAAGCATACTTAAATTTAGCTAAGGAAGTGATTAGTAGAAATGGAAACTAAGAAAAAAGCTTTAGGTAGAGGTTTAGAACAATTATTTAATTCAGAAAATCTTGATTTAGATATAAATAATATTCAAAAATTAGAAAGTAAATTATACGAATCATCAAATAAGGAAGATATTGTAGAAGTTAATTTAGACGAATTACGTGCAAATCCATATCAACCAAGAAAAGTATTTAATGATGAAGCATTACAAGAATTGGCTGCATCAATAAAAGAACATGGTGTATTTCAACCTATTATAGTAAAAAAGAGTATAAAGGGTTATGAAATAATTGCTGGTGAAAGAAGAGTTAGAGCAAGTAAACTAGCTGGATTAACAAAAATACCAGCAATTGTTAGAAATTTAACTGATGAACTTATGATGGAAATTGCACTACTTGAAAATCTTCAAAGAGAAAACCTAAATTGCATTGAGGAAGCATTAGCTTATAAATCAATGATAACAACATTAGGTTTAACACAAGAATCATTAGCAACAAAAGTAGGGAAAAGTCGTAGTCATATAACAAATATGTTAGGATTATTACGCTTACCACAAAGTGTTCAAGATATGGTTTCAAGTGGAAACTTGTCAATGGGTCATGCAAGAGTTTTAAGTAAAATAGAAGATAATGATAAAATAGTAGAACTTGCTAACAAAATTGTAAACGAAAAATTAGCAGTTAGAGATATTGAACAAATATCAGAAAGTGATGATATAGAAAAAAAAGTAAAAATTACAAGACAAAAAAATCCATCTAATGAAAATTACAAATATGTAGAAAATTTGTTAAGAGAAAAATATGATTCAAAAGTAAAAATTAAAGATAAAAAAATTGAAATTGGATTTACAAGTTCTGCAGATTTAAATCGTATATTAGAAATTATGGATATAAAAGG
>CAKOYE010000057.1 GCA_934130485.1 uncultured Bacilli bacterium | reverse complement strand
TCTTTCATTTTTAATTCACATTCTTCACAACCACACCACATAGCTTTAATAAAACCTGGTTGTGTATTCATAATTTTTTCAACTTCTTCTAAATTATGAGCCTCAAAAATTTGTGAATTTCTTCTTTCTAATGCTCTATTATACATATCATTTTGAATTATATCATTAAGTTTTTTTACATAATCTACTATATCAATATCTTTTGATACTTGATATTTTTCTTTAGTATCACGACGAGTAATTGTAATTAAACCTTTTTCTAAGTCCCTTTTACCTATTTCAATTCTAATAGGAATTCCGTTAACCTCAGCTTCGGCAAATTTAAATCCAGCAGATTTATCTGTATTATCAATATAAGCAGATATATCATTTTCTATTAATTTATTATATATGTCATTTGTTAAGGAATCCATTTCTTCACTTTCACCAATTTTTATTATGGCAACATTAATAGGCGCAATACGAGGTGGTATTACAAGTCCGTCATCATCACTATGAACCATAATAAGTCCACCTATCATACGGGTAGTAGATCCCCAAGAAGTTTGATATGCATATTCTAATTCATTATTTTTATTTAAAAATTTAATATCATAAGCCTTAGAAAATTTTTGACCAAAATAATGACTCGTTGCTGATTGAAGTGATACACCATTATACATAAGAGCTTCTATAGTAAGAGTATATTCTGCACCAGCAAATTGTTCTCTTTTAGTTTTTCTTCCTGAAATAACAGGAATAGCTAAATATTCTTCAAAGAATTTTTTATAAATATTTAACATATCTCTTGTTTCTTTTTCAGCTTCCTCACTTGATGCGTGAACAGTATGTCCTTCTTGCCATAAAAATTCACGACTTCTTAAAAATGGTCTTGTTTCTTTTTCCCATCTCATAACACTACACCATTGATTATATTTCATTGGTAAGTCTCTATATGATTTTACTTTAGATGAATAATAATCACTAAACAAAGTTTCAGATGTAGGTCTTATACATAATTTTTCTTCTAACTCTTTTTGTCCACCAATTGTTACCCAAGCAACTTCTGGTGCAAATCCATCTATTAATTCGCCCTCTTTTTTTAATAAATTTTCAGGTATTAATAAAGGCATGTAAACATTTTTATGTCCAGTACGTTTAAACATTTTGTCAAGTTCCTGTTGCATTTTCTCCCATAACGCATAACCATTTGGTTCAAATACAGTACATCCCTTTACATTTGAATAATCTGCTAAGTGGGCAGCTGTTACTACATCTGTATACCATTTTGCAAAATCAACATCCCTACTTGTAATTGCTTTATTAGCCATAATATCAACTCCTCACATAATTATAGCATGTAAATAACTAAAAATATATACTTTTATTTTACTTTTAGAACATCACTACCATTTATTAAGCTTGTAGAATATAAAAATAAAATATCTGTATCATCATTTATAATATTAACTTTATCTAATAAGTTAGTTAAACTAGCATATCTTAAATCAAGCAAAATTATTCTTTTATAACCCTCTAACATCAAAGGCGCAAATGAACTTGTATATGAATCTCTAAAAATAATTAATTCCTTACTAGAATTAGTATTATTATTAACTAATTCAATATATGGTGTAGCACCACTTAAAAATACATCATATCCATCAACACCATTTAATTTTTCATAATTATAAACTTTATTATAACTATCTTCTAAATTATAAACAATAGCAGAATCTATTGTATCATTATGTAAAAGATATAATTTTTCACCATTATTTTTTATTAACAATTGTCCAAAATAAGTTCCATAAAAAGGTTCATATTCTTCAACCTCAAAATTATTTTCAAATTCAAAATTCATATTTATAGACAATGTTTTTACTGCATCAAAAATTTTATCTTGTCTTAAATGATGATCTGTATAATAATAATCTTCTAATTTTATATCATTTGTAATATCAATATACTTTATATTATTATTTATATTTTTTAATTCATTAAATAATCCATCATAATCAAACTTTTTATATTTATTTGTGTCAATATAATAATTTTTTTCAGGTATAACACTATAGTAAACTTTAAAACCATTAAAATAATTTTCATATATATAGTTCATTTTTTGAACAAATTTATTAATTTGTTTTTCATCATAATTATTTTCAAATTTAAAATAATGATTTTTGTAATAAAACAAATCATTAACATCTGTTTTATTTAGTAAAAATTCTGTTTTAATTTTTAAAGTTCTAAAGGAATCTCTAATTATAAAATTATCAGTAATATATTTATCAATATCACTAGTGACACTTTTATTAAGTAATCCATTAATTGTAATATTAGGAAATTTAGCTAATTTTCTTCTTTCATATTTTGAAATAGTTTCTTTTTTTGAAAATATATTTAAAAACATAAAAGAATAAATTATTATAAAAAATAATATAACAAAAATTTTCTTTCTCATAAATCACCTAAAATCTAAAATATAAAAATGGATTAAATGTTGAATCAACTAAATAAGCTGTTGATATAAATAACAAACTAAAGTATATTACTGGTTCTATAAAGTTAATAATTTTATTTGACTTAAATTTTAATATTTTAACAATTGGTAATGAAGCTCCAAAACAAATAATAATTAAAACTAAATAACTTTTTAAATAATAAATAGTATCAAAATTTACAAATGGTAAATTGTTTGAACCAAACATTGATTTAATAAATACTACTAAACTATTTATATCAGAAATACTAAAAATTACGAAACTTATTATTATTAATATAAATGTATAAATATGTGCGAAAATTTTATGTTTATCTAAAAAATTAGTTAAAAAGTATTTTTCTATAATTAATAAAATACCAAAATATAATCCCCAAAAAATAAAATTAAAACTTGCTCCATGCCAAAATCCAGTTAAAAGCCAAACAATTAATATATTTCTAATATGCTTTATTTTAGATACTCTATTACCACCCAAAGGAATATAAACATAATCTTTAAAAAATCTAGATAAAGATATATGCCATTTCCTCCAAAAGTCAGTAATACTGCTAGCCGATAATGGATAATTAAAGTTTTCTAAGAACTTAAAATTAAACATACGACCTAATCCTATTGCCATATCAGAATATCCTGAAAAATCAAAATAAATCTGAAATGTATAAGAAAGCGCTAACAACCAATAAAGTAAAATTGAACCATTCAAATTATTTAAATAGTTTATTAATATTCCAATATTGTTAGCTAAAATTACCTTTTTAGCTAAACCAATAATAAATCTTTTTATTCCAATATATAAATTATCTATATTTAATTTTCTATTATTTATATCACTTTTTATCTCACTAAATCTAACAATTGGGCCTGCAACTAACTGCGCAAAAAAAGTTATATAAAGAATATATTCTAATAAATTTTTAGCAACTTCATTTTTATCTTTATATGAGTCAACTAAATAACTAATATTTTGGAATGTAAAAAAACTTATACCTATAGGTAATACAATATTTTGAATAAATATTTTTGTATTAAAAACATTATTCATAATATCAATAAAAAACATAGTATATTTAAAATATAATAAAGGTATTAAATTTAATATTATGCTAATAACTAATAACTTTTTATTATTTGTTATTTTTTTAGATAAATAATAATTAATAATAGAACTTAACAATAAAACTAAAATATATTTTCCTTCACCATAAAAATAAAATACCAAACTAAATAAAACTAAAACAATACTTTTAAATTTATTAGGAATAATAAAATAGACAAATAATAGTATAGGCAAAAAAAAGTAAATAAATGTTAAACTTGAAAAAACCATAAATTAAAAAATCCTAAATAAGGATTATTTTAAATTTTGAAATGATTCATCTATTTTTTTAGCGTCATCATTTACCATTATCAAAATTATTAAATTGCCTTTACTATCTACAATAACATCATTTTCATTAACCTCAACACAAATCCATTTTCTAGGATTTACTGAATTTTTTATTTTTGTTTTAGTAGCTTCAATATCAGCACCATCATTCATACGAATTAAAACAACGGAATGCGCAATTGCATTAATAAACGGTTCACTAGCTAAACCTTCTTTATAATCAATATCACTTGTACCTAAAAAATACTCAATATTGTCATCATTTAATTTAGTGTTTACTAACTCAGGCATATCATCTTTTACTGACTCATAAACCTTGTCCATAATATCTGTTAAAGAACCTTCAATATTTTTAGTTTTACCACATCCTGTTAAGAAAACACATAAAATTAATGCAACACTACCTAAAAGTTTAAATTTTTTCATAAAATTCCTCACATTCTAAGAATTATTAATTGTGTAGTAGTATTTATATTATATACAAAATAATAATTATTATACTAATACTCAAGTACACAATCATATTCTATTAATATTTTAACATATAAAATTATTTTTTCAAACAAAAAAAGATTCAAATTAATGAACCTAATTTTTATTACTTAATATTTTTGTTTTTACTTTTTCTATAAAGTCATTGTAATCATCATCATTCATTTTATATTTACTTTTAATTTTATTTTCAAAATCAATGACACCATTTTCTAATAAATAGCTCATATACTGAATTTTTTCTCTCTCATCGATTTCTAAATCAATATCTTGTAAAATTTCTGATTGTTCATCGTTAGACGTATCATTATCATAAGATCCATGTAAATTATCAATAATAGTTTTTGTATTTGAATCATAATGATTATATAATGATTTTTTACAATATGAATATAATACTTCTTCCAAAATTTTTCCTTCAAAACAGTAAAATAGATCTCCACATTTTTCCATTATAATATCCATAACAAAACCTTCAAAGTCCTTTTCTAAATGCATACAATTATTTTGTACTGCAAATACTTTAGCAACCCGAATACATAATTTTAAAATGGTTTTCTTGTTTTTTTCAAGTTGTTCACTGGTACATTTATATTGCTTTCCAATCCATAATTTAAAATTTTCATTATAAATTTTTTTAGTCAAGATTTCATTTAAAACCGTATTTTTTGTTTTAAATATATCTATTATTTTTGAAATGTTAATATTCAAATTATTACAAATTTCATCAAGTTTTTGCTTATCGTAATAGCAATTTATTGAATATTTTAACTTAATATATAATTTTATATCATCATCACTATACATATCTTTTCTATGTAAAAGAATATTTTTTAGATCATCATATTTAAATTCATAAAATATATAATTCATATTGTATTCTTTTATATTTGTTAAATTTATATTTTCATCCTTTAGTAGTTTTATTATTTTCTCGATTTCTTCTGATTTGCCTTGGGCTAATACTGTTAAACATTTTCTTATCTCTATATTTTCATTTCTTAATAATTTTATTATTTTCTCGATTTCTTCTGATTTGCCTTGAGCTAATACTGTTAAACATTTTCTTATCTCTATATTTTCATTTCTTAATAATTTTATTATTTTCTCTATTTCTTTTGATTTGCCATAAGCTAAAACTGACAAGCAATTTCTTACTTCTATTTTTTCATTTCTTAATAATTTTATTATTTTCTCGATTTCTTCTGATTTGCCAAAAGCTAAAACCGTCAAACATTTTCTTATCTCTATATTTTCATTTCTTAATAATTTTATTATTTTCTCGATTTCTTCTGATTTGCCACGTGCTAAAACTGTCAAGCA
>CAKOYE010000056.1 GCA_934130485.1 uncultured Bacilli bacterium | reverse complement strand
AGTCTTGCTTTATTTAATATTTTTATTACTTGTGGTACTGCTATTAAAGCAATTACTGCTAGTATTACTATTACTGCGAGTAATTCAATAAGCGTAAATCCTTTATTTTTTTTCATCTTCATCTACTCCTACTCTATATTAAGATTATCATTTTTTATGACATTTTTCAATGACTTTTTTCAAAGCACAATAAAAACCCATAAGGGTTTTTATTCTCTACATCATATCTTCTAGCTTATCATTTGCTTTTTTGATTGCTTTTTTGGCAGTATTATCAACTGCTTTCATTATAGGTTTACTATATTTTTGATATGCTAAAACAGCACCTGCACCCATAGCCATAAGTGCCATATCCTTACCTAGTTTCATAATATCACCTCTCAGCTAAATAATATGACTTTGTGCAAATATGCACATTAATATAATTAACTAAATTTGAAATTTTATTCAACTAAATTGTCTAATAATGTTGTTTTTCTAATATATTCATTATCATTACAAACTGCATACCTAAATGCTTCTTCTTCACCAAGCAAAATTAATTTTTTCTTTGCCCTTGTAACAGCTGTATAAATAAGTTTTCTATAAAGCATTCTTTTATGTGACATACTTAGTATAACTACTACTACTTGAAATTCACTTCCTTGTGATTTATGAATACTAACTGCATAACCATGTTTTATTAAGGCAAAATCTTTCGGTAAAAATTTTACAACATTTCCATAAAAATCAATATAAATTTCAGTTTTTTTACTTTCACTTTCGCTAGCGTCAATAATTTTTTTTATAAATCCAATATCACCATTATAAATATTTTCATCAGGAACATTTGTAAGTTCTAAAACTTTATCATTTTCTCTATAAATGATATTACCAATTTTAATTTCCTTTTTTGAAATATCTGGTGGATTAAAAATACTTTGTAATTCTTGGTTTAATACATCAATTCCAGCCTCGCCATAATACATAGGAGCCATAACTTGAAAATCTTTAGAATCATATCCTTTTGATATAATTTGTTCACACAATGTATGTAAATTTTTTCTTATACTTTTACTTGAACAATTTAAAAATGTATAATCATCTTTTGTAGTTAAAAAATCTGTTAAATTATTTTCATTTATTTCATACGCTAATGTGTTTATATATGAATTTTCCTTTTGACGATACAAAAGACTTAAATATATAGTTTTAAATACATTACTCATTATTAAATCTTTTAAAACTTGTCCTGGTCCAACACTTGGTAACTGATTATAATCACCTACTAAAATCAACTTAATATCATTTGTTAATCCTTTTAATAAACTATCAAATATATTAATATCAAGCATACTCACTTCATCAACAATTATAAGTTTACTATAATCTTTATTATATTCATTAACTCCAAATGAATTATTTTCTTTATTCCATTTTAAAAATCTATGAATAGTAGTAGCTTTAAAATTTGTTGACTCACTTAATCGTTTACTTGCTCTTCCAGTTGGCGCTAAAAGGGAAATTTTATCTATCATTTGTGTATCGCTATAATTATTTATTAATTGATATAAATCTACTATTGCTTTTATAATCGTAGTTTTACCAGTTCCAGGTCCACCTGTAATAATTGTAACATTATTTTCTAATGATTCAATTATTGCTTCTTTTTGTTTTTCATTATAAGTTATATTATTAATTTTTTCTAATTCCTCTAATTTTATACTTAAATTATCATTTTTAACTTTTCTTTTTTTATTTAAATATTTAAGTTTTTCACATATATTTATTTCTGCATCATAAATACTTTTTAAATAATATTTTTCATTTATTATAACAATCTTATCTTCATAATGTAGTTCTTCTAAATATTGTTTTAATAGTTCAATAGAAATTTTAAATCCTAAAAATGAAAACAATTCTGCAAATAATTCATCTATCAAAAAATAAGTATCACCATTATTAAAAGTTAAATTATTCATAATATAAATTATAGATGCTTTAATTCGCTTTTCAGAATCTGAAGGTATATTTATATTTTTAGCAATTTCATCAACCTTTAAAAATGAAATTTCATCTATATCATCAATAATTTGATAAATATCACTTTCAATCTGCATTATTGTACTTGTTTTATATTTATTATATATTAATAAACTATCACGCATTGAGAATCCTAATTCTGTTAAATAAACAATTGTTTTATGACTATCCTCATAGTTTATTAAAGTTTCATAAATCATTTTTCTCTTTTCTGCATTTAAACCTTTAATAAGTAATAAACTCTTTTCATCTTGAATAATTAAATCAAGGGCATTTTCTCCTAATTTTTCGACAATTTTTGTAGCCATTTTAAAACCTATTCCAGGAAATAAATCACTTGATAAAAATTCAATAATTCCATCCCTTCCAGCTGGTTTTAATCTTTCATATTCTTTTACTTGATATTGTACACCATATTTAGGATGATTAACTACCTCACCATAAAAAACATATAAATCATTTTCATTTAATTGTTCAAAAAAACCTGTAAATGTTATTTGCTTTCCAATAAAATCTTCCATATCATGATCATTTGTTTCTTTAATTTTAAAAAGACCAACCATATAACCTTTATCAGTTGAAAAAATTGTTCTTTTATAGTTTCCTTTAATAAAATTTGCCATTTTGAATACCTATTATTTACAAATATCAGCTATACAATATGGATAATCTATTTTTTTAATAATCGCACTAGTATCGGTATTTAATAAGTTTTTATCACCATTTGCCTTAATTAAAAGATAATTACCAGTATGACCTATTAAATAAAAATCTTTAAATACTTCTGGAATAAAAATAACTTTTTTATTTAAAAACTTATTCATATAATTTATTTCTAATTCTTTTGACAATTCCAATAAAACTTTAACACGTTCTTTTTTTACATTTTCACTAACTTGATTATCCATAAATTCTGCTTTTGTACCTTTTCTTACAGAATATGGGAAAACGTGAATTTTTGAAAAATTAATTTCTTTTATATTTTCTACTGTAGTTTTAAAATCATCTTCTGTTTCTCCTGGAAAGCCGACAATAACATCTGTTGTAATAGAAATTTCTGGTCTAATACTTCTTATTTTTGCTATTTTATTTTTAAAATATTCTATATCATATTTACGATTCATATCTTTTAATGTTTTAGTACATCCTGATTGTAAAGGAATATGAATGTGATCAACTATTACTTTACTAGATTTAATTACATCTAATACTTTATCGTCTATTTCAGTTATTTCAATGGATGAAATTCTTACTCTTTCTAAAGATTTGATTTTTACTATTTCTGATAATAAATCAGCAAAATCATAGTTTTCTAAGTCACTACCATAATGACCAGTATGAATACCAGTTAAAACAATTTCTTTATGACCTAATGAAACTAATGACTCTATCTCTGATAAAACATCTTCCCTCTTTTTACTTCTTACGTCACCCCTAGTATAAGGAATAATACAATATGAGCAAAAGTTGTTGCATCCATCCTGAATTTTAACAAAAGCTCTAGTTTTATCAAAATTATCTAATTTCATACATTCAAAATCTACTTTATCTAAATCATATATATCAATAATCTGCTTTCTTGTTTCCATAAATTCTTTTATATAATTAACAACTTTACTTTTATTTTTATTGCCAAGTACAATAGAAACTCCTGGTAACTCACTTACCATTTTACTTTCTACTTGTGACAAACATCCAACTACCACAATAATAGCGTCATTATTTTTTCTATAAGCTTGTCTTATCATTTTTAATGATTTATTTCCAGCTGTATTAGTTACAGTACAAGTATTAATTATATATATATCGGATTTTTCATCACTACTAGCAACCTCATTAAAACCGTTTTTTTTCATAAGTGAAGCAATAACACTTGATTCATAAGTATTTACTTTACATCCTAACGTATAAATATAAAAATTCATTTTTTACCTCCAAAAAAATAGACCAAAGGCCTATTCTAAATTTTTTCTAAATTCTTTCAAAGCACTTAAAAATGCATCATCTTTTTTCATTTGTTCTGCTAAAGGTTCTAAATTTAAAGTAGCCTCTAAATCATATTCATTAGTTTTTTCTCTCTTTATCATCATTTCTTTAAAATTTGGAACTTTTGGATAGTCAAATTCTGCTTTTCTTCTGCCAAATACTGGAGAAATAAAATCAGTTGTTACAAATTTTTTAGAACCAATTTTCTTATTTTCATTTTCATCTAAAGCCTTATCTATACTAATAGTATCATTAACATTATCTACAAGTTTAATATAATTATCAGTTAAAGAAGGTTCTTTTTCTTCAATTAAATCAGCATAATTAGCATACGAATCATTATCTTCAACAATAGTTGGCTCATTTTCAAATCTTTCATCGTTTAATAATAAAGAATTTGTTAATTCATTTTTTCTTTCTAATAATTCTTTATAACTAATAATCGATTTTTCTTCTTGTTCTTGTTCAAATATTGCAACAGCGTCTTTTTCTTTTTGTTCTTCTAAATCATGTTGCATTTTTTCAAGCATTAATTCTAATTCAGATTTTTGTTCAGTTTCTTTTTCTTCAACTTTATTAACATTTTCAAATTTTTTATTTTCTGATTTTTGTTCTACTACATTCTCTACTTTAGTATCTTCTACTGCTTCGATTTTTTCTTTTTCACTGATATTTTCATTCATGATTTTTTCTATTGCTGACTTACCGTCTATTTGAGAATCAATTTCTTCAAATTTTGGTTCATCTTTAACAATTTTTTCTACATTGCTAACTTCTGCTAAATTTTGTAAACTCTCATTAATTTTTTCATCATCAACTTTTGTAAACTCAATTTCTTCTTCTAATAAATCAATAAATTTTTTATGATGTAAATACATAAATAAAAGAATAACTCCAACAATTAGAAAAACTATTATTCCATAAAACAATAAATCATTACTTATTATTGTATTAATAATACTACCCATAATATCACTCCATCATTTCATAATTAATAACACTAAGGATAAATAACGGCGCTGTTTCAACACGCATTATTCTATTCCCTAAGGATACTGGAATAAATCCAACACTAACCAAATAATCCTCTTCGTTATTTGCCAGACCACCCTCGGGACCTATCACTAATAACAGTTTATCACAACTAGTATGTTTTTGCAAAAACATTTTGATATTATTTACATCTTTTTTTGTAGAGCAAACAAATTTTCTCCCATCAAAATTTTTTAAATCTTTTATTATTTTTACGCTTGTTACAATAGGAATATCAACTCTTTTTGACTGCTCACTTGCTTCCTTACAAATTTTTTGCCATCTTAAAATTCTACTTTCTTCTTTATCACCATTTAATTTAACAACACTTCTTGAAGCTATAAAAGGTATTATTTTACTTACACCAAGTTCGGTACTTTTTTGTAAAATATAATCCATTTTTTGCTCTTTTAAAATGGGTATTGCTAGAACAATTTCAACTTCATTTTTTAAAATATCCGGTTGCATTTCAAAAATCTCAATACTAATATCACTATTAACATTATGAAGTGAACAAATATATACTTGATGGTCATACACTACCTCAATTTTATCTGATTCATTCATTCTCATTACAGTACGAATGTGATATAAATCATCGTTATTTAAAATAAATTTATTATCAATTTTTTCACGTGCAAAATATCGTTGCATAAATACCACCTAACTTAATAAAAAATCTGTTAAAAAATCAAAGAAACTAGAAATAGAATCAATAATTCTATAAAAAAATG
>CAKOYE010000055.1 GCA_934130485.1 uncultured Bacilli bacterium | reverse complement strand
TTTTCATCATCCCTTATAATCACAATTCATTTATCAAATTTATTGTTGACCAACACTATTTGACAAAGAACCTTTTTGTTTATCCCTTATTTTATTTGCTAGATCATTTATTTTTTTCATTCTATGATATATACCTGATTTTGTAATTTCATTACCTGTTTCGATTGTAATTATTTGGCTCAGTTCAAGTAATGATACTTCTGGATATTTTTTTCTATAAATTGCTACCTCTTTTACTTTATCTGGTAATAAATCAAGACTTCCATATTTTTCTATTAACTCAATATCTAAAACTTGTGTATTTGCAGTTTGAATCATTTTATCAATGTTTGCTTGTTCACAATTATTAAGCCTATTTGTCATATTTTTATAGTCTCTATATATTCTTATATCTTCATAATATAATACTGCATTATTTGCCTTAATCATTCTTAGAAAATCACTTATTTTTTCCGATTCTTTAATATATATCATATACTTATTATCACGCTTTATAATTTTACTTTTTAAATTATTTTTATTTAATTTTTTGGAAATAAATTCTGCATATTCACGATTATTTACTATCATTTCTAAATGATATCTTGATGTCTTTGGGTCATTAATACTTCCAACAGCTATAAACATCCCTCTTAAATATGCTCTTAAAAGTTCAAAATCATCAATTATGTAATCTTCTGGAATATTTAAAATTTTGCCATTTTTCTTAATACTTAAATCATCTAATATTGTATCAACATTTGATTCAATTTCTAAAATATAAAGGTGATTTTTATTAAAATTGTAACCTTGTCTTACAATTATTCTAGGTTCTATATGATATATACTTGTAATTAAATCATATATATGTTTAAATACCGCAATATTTTCTGTACTAATATTAATGTTTTTTCCAATTTCAGAAATATTATTTACTATTGCCGATAATTCACTGATTTTTTCTGTTTCGGTTGTTTTTATTGAACAAATTTCAGATTTTATTTGAGCTGTAAATGACATAGTTACCTACAATGTACAAGAAAAAATATTAAATCCTAATTTTAAAACATCATGACTTATTTTTCCAGTTGATGTATCTACTAAATCACACTCAATAATTTTTACATTTTCATCTATATTTTCTTTATCTAAAATTACTGGATCTTTTTGTTCTAAAACAGAATACTTTTCTATTATATCTTTAGTTATTTTTCCATTATTTACAATAACAGTATCTACTTTCTTTTTTCCTAAATATTTGTTCAAAGTATTTATATGATCACTTACTTTAAATCCATCTGTTTCACCTGGCTGTGTCATAATGTTGCATACATACATTATTTTTGCAGAACTTGAATCTATTTGATCAATCATTTCTTTAACTATTAAATTTGGAATAATACTTGTATATAAGCTTCCCATACTTAAAACAATCAAATCAGCTTCTTTTATAGCTTTCATTGTTTCTGGTGTTATAACTGGCTTTTCTTTGTAAAAAACTTCTTTTATTACTCCAGATGCCTCAGTTATATTATGTTCACCTTCAATAATTCGTCCATCACTCATTTCAGCCATAAGTGTACAATTATCTTCTGTTAAAGGAAGTACTTTACCTTTTAAATTTAATATTTTTCCTAATGACTCAATACCATCAGACATATTTCCTGCAATATTTGTAACTGCAGTTAATAATAAATTACCAACTGTATGACCATTTAATTCGCTTGTAGTTTTAAAGCGATAATTAAATAATTCTTCTACTAGTGGTTCAGTTTCAGAAAGTGACACTAAAACTCTTCTTATATCACCTACTGCTGGAATATTAAATTCTTCTCTTAATCTACCTGTACTTGTTCCATCATCACTTACTGTTACAACAGCAGTTATATCTACTGGAAAAAGTTTTATACCTCTTATTAGTGTTGATAAACCATTTCCTCCACCTAAAATTACAACTTTCTTTTTCATTTTTCTCCTCCTGTTAAATATGCTAGTACACTATTTGCAGATATAGCTGCTTCACCTATTGCTGTAGTAAGTTGATATACATCCTTTTTTATAACATCACCACAAGCAAATACCCCTTTAATATTTGTATTCATATTTTTATCAACTATTATATATCCATTATCTTTCTTTATATCAGATAAAAAATTCAAATCTGGAACAAGATTATTTCCAACAAATAAGCATTCACAATTAATTATTTTTTCAGATGTTTTTTTTATTTTGATACCAGATAGTAATCCATTATCTTTAATAAGCTCTATTATTTTACTATTAAAATAAATAGTAATATTTTTATATTCATTTATTTTTTCTAATAAAGTCGTATTATTTTCAAATTTATCTTTCTCACAAATTATATTTACATTTTCACATATATTTGCTAAATATATTGCTTCTTCTAATACTTTGTAATCGTTTCCATATATAGATACATTTTTACCTTTGAAAAAATTTCCATCACATATAGCGCAATAACTTATTCCTTTTCCTATCAATTCTTCTTCATAATTAAGATTTAATTTTTCTACTTTTCTTCCTGTTGCGATTATAATTGAAGCAGTCTCATAACTTTCAATATCAGTTGTAACAGTAAAATTTTTTTCTTCTTTTTTTATATTTAAGACATTTCCATATTTATAATCAATATTTAATTTTTGAGTTTGTTCAAAAATATTTGACGCTAATATAGCTCCTTCAATATTTAAAAAACCCGGATAATTTTCAACAGATGGACTCATATTAATTTGACCACCTGGAGCACTTTTTTCTAATAATAATACTCTTTTTCCTGCTCTTTTTAAATATATTGCAGATGTCATTCCTGCTATTCCAGATCCAACTATAATACAATCAAAAATTGATGTCATTAGTATTCTCCTTGTCATTATATTGATTTTTAAAAACAGAATTTTTTTGAAATAAAATAATTAATATTATACCAGTTAAAATCATTATAATTGATATAATTTGAGCCATTTTTAAATTTCCTAACATTAAACTGTCTGTTCTTAGTGACTCAATTAAAAATCTGCCTATTCCATACCAAATAAAATATATACCAGTAATTTGACCTATTTTTATATATTTCATTCTTCTAATAATTAATAGAATTACAAATCCTATAATACACCATAATGATTCATATAAAAATGTTGGTTGATGATATACACCATTAATATACATATTTTTTATAATAAAGTCAGGAATATGTAATTTTGTTAAAAAATCTAATGTAGTAACTGGACCGTATGCCTCACCATTAAAGAAATTTCCCCATCTACCTATTGCTTGACCAATAATTAAACTTACTACCATTATATCTGTCATACGGAAAAAGTTTACCTTATACTTATGTGTATAAAAAAGTGTCCATAAAATACCAGCAATAATTCCTCCGTGGATTGCAAGCCCACCTTCCCATACTTTTAAAATTGAGATTGGATCAGTACTATAATAATCTAAATTAAATAAAACATAGTAAAGTCTTGCTCCTATAAGTGCGATTGGAATTAAAAAGAAAAAATAATTTATCATTAAGTCTTCTGGTATTTTCCATTTTTTTGCTTCATTTAAAGCAAGAGTACCACCTACAAAAAAAGCTATGAAAATCATAATAGAGTACCAATATATTTTAATAAAACCTAAATCTAAGAAAATTGGATTCATTAGTTTCTCTCCTCTCCAAGTATTCCTTTAAAAATAATACTATCCATTATAATATTTAATATTGAAATTAATATAGCAACGAAAAAACTCATAAATATACCACCTGTAATATCAAAATGCTTCCATAATATCAAATCAACTAGTTTTAAGATAAAAACATTTATTAAAGGATAAAACAATCCTAATGTTAGTCCTGTTAGAGGTAGTGTTAACCATACTATTAGTGGTTTAACTGTTTTATTTAATATGTATATTAAAATCGCAGTTAAAAGTCCCCATAATCCGAAATAGTTAGGATCTATATAAATTGATTTATCACTTCCTAATACAGTTGATATACAGATAAGAATTAAGGCATAACCTATCATTTTTAATATCCAGTCAAACATAGAATTGAAATTTTTATATTCAAATTTTTTCTTTGCCATCTTTTTCATCTCCTATTAAATTATATCATTTATTAATTAAGTTGCAAATGAATACATTTTGATAAATTTAATATATTTTACTAAAATATTACCTTTTTTGTTATATATAAATATATTATTTTTTTAACTAAATTAATTACATAATAAATATATTGATTAAAATGTAAATAATTTGTCGATAAATGTACAGTTATTCACTTTTTAATTCAAATAATATATCTCTTAATTCCATTGCTCTTTCAAAGTCGAGATTTTTGGCTGCTTCTTTCATTTCTTTTTCTAATTTTTCTATCATTTTATTTTTATCAGAGCTTGTCATTTTTATTTTATCAGGTTGTGTTTTTTCTTCATTAATACTAATTACATCACGTATTTCTTTTATGATAGTTTTAGGAATAATATTATTTTTTCTATTATATTCTTCTTGTATTTTTCTTCTTCTTTCTGTTTCTGATATTGCAAGACTCATAGAATCACTTATGGTATCGGCATACATAATAACATGTCCGTTTGAATTTCTTGCCGCTCTTCCAATAGTTTGAATTAAACTTCTTTCACTTCTTAAGAACCCTTGTTTATCAGCATCCATTATCGCAATTAAGCTAACTTCTGGTATATCAATTCCTTCCCTAAGTAAATTTATACCAACTAATACATCATATTTACCCATACGTAAATCGCGTATTATTTTCATTCTTTCTAATGTCTTAATTTCACTATGTAAATAAGCAACTTTTATATCAATATTTTTTAAATATGTAGTTAATTCTTCTGCCATACGAATTGTTAAAGTCGTAATTAATGTTCTTTCATTTTTTTCTATTTTCTTATATATTTCTTCTACTAGGTTATCTATTTGACCTTCTGTTTTTCTAACTTCAATAGTAGGATCTAATAAACCAGTTGGTCTTATTATTTGTTCTACAAATTTACCATTACATTTTTCTAATTCGTAATCACCAGGTGTTGCTGATACATAAATAATTTGATTTATCTTTTTTTCAAATTCTTCAAATTTTAATGGTCTATTATCCATCGCACTTGGAAGTCTGAAACCATAATCAACAAGTACTTTTTTTCTTGCTTGGTCACCATTATACATACCACGTACTTGAGGAACTGTTACGTGTGATTCATCTATTATCATAAGATAATCATCACCAAAGAAATCAATAAGTGTAGTTGGGGTTGCACCTGGTTCTTTTAACGCTAAATGTCTAGAATAATTTTCAACACCACGACAAGTTCCAGTTTCACTAAGCATTTCTATATCATAATTTGTTCTTTCTTGCAATCTTTGATATTCAAGTAATTTATTTTCATCTTTGAATTTTTGTAGTTGTTCTTCTAACTCTATTTGAATATTTTTAATTGCTTTTTTTATTTTTTCATCACTTGTTACGAAATGACTTGCTGGAAATATTGATATTGCTTTTTTATTATTTGTTATTACGCCAGTTAAAATATCAAATTCTGATATTTTTTCAACCGTATCTCCAAAAAATTCAACTCTTATTCCTTTAGAATGTTCATTAACTGGAATTATTTCTAAAACATCTCCCCTTACTCTAAAAGTTCCTCTTTTTAAATCTATATTATTTCTTTCATATAACATATCAATTAATTTTTCTAATACTTTATCTCTATCTATCTCATCATCTACCGCAAGTGATAACATTTTATTTTTATATTCTTC
>CAKOYE010000054.1 GCA_934130485.1 uncultured Bacilli bacterium | reverse complement strand
ATGATCTCTTTTCCAGTCTGGATCATCACAATCAGGAACATCAGGTTCACCAGGCACATCAGGAATATCAGGAATATTTGGTTCACACACTAATAATCCTTTATCATCAACTCCAGTTGCAATTTCAGTTTCACCTTCACAATTATTAGAATCACAAATTCCCCCTGCAGCAATATACTTTCTTAAACCTTCGTCATTAGTATTGCAAGGAACACAACACCCAGGGTTACCGCATTTATTAGCCTTTTTTCCAAGCCATACAAGTTGCATTGATGATCCCCAAGGATTACCTTCTAAATCTACCCCTTGTCCAGAAAAAATACTTTTATTATAATCAGTTTGATTAGGAAGCCAAGTAGTGGCTGGTGTTGAAGTGAAATAAGAATAAATATGTCCTCTGGATTTAAGTGAATACGTTAAATCATCATTTGGTTTATTAGACAAATAAAAATTAATCAAATTTTTGAAAACAGAATCCCCTAAATTGTTTGAATATACATCATAAGAAATTTGTCCTTTTTTATATGCATATGGCACATAGTTAGCAAATTCAGTACCAGATAAAACATAGATTTGAGAATTATCAGCAGAATGTAATCTAACAAGTGGTTCTATTAATATATATATTTTCTTTAGTTCATCACATTTTTTTTGCCCTTTTAGATATGCGCACAAATCAAATCCAACATCATTTAAAAATGCAGGATTTTTACAAGAATTAGAATCGACCTTATCAATTTCCTCAAAAAGTTCCTGATGTATAGTTGACCAGTTTGATGGATACCAAGGGCCACCTATATTACCTTCACCAATAGTATATGAATGTCTACTATCAGTATAATTTTTAAAATTGTATGAAGTGAATCCATGTTTATTTACAATATCAGTTCTCCAAGATGCATCAGTTGATTTCCAAATTTTTGTAGTATCAAAAGCAGTATTCCAATAATCAAACATTAATTTTGATTTTTTTTCACCTGTTTCATCAACAACTGTAATTCTTATACCATAATCATTGTCTTCATCACGTATATGTAAACCAGTTTTTGCACCACCAGTTGCAACATTATTAGTTGCATCACCATTACTACCCTCGGGGTCACCGGCAAAAGCTATAACCGGAAAAAGATTCATCAGCATTAATAACAATATACCAGTTAATATTTTTTTCATATTATCACCATCACTCTGTACATTCAAAATTATTTGTTTTTAAATCATTTAATGTATTATTTATATCAAATTGTTTTTTTTCATCATTATAGTATGTTTGATAAGTTGGTGCAACTTCAAGTAACTTTTCTTCGTCAATATTTGAAAAATCAATGTTAATTTTCGTTGTTAACACATTATTTTCAAAATTTCCATCAAAGGTATATCCATCAATTTCATTCAATTCACTATAAATATCATTTTTATATTCTAAAGTACTTCTTAATAATTCTTCATCATCACTTTCAAATTTTTCATTTCTTACATAATCAATCAATTTATCATCAGAATTATAGCTTATAATATATTCTACATAATAATCGTGCGTGTCAAATTTAATATTTTTATTACACGTAACTGTCTTTAAATTTTTCTTACTACATCCACATCCACTTATTAAAAAAGTTAATGCTAATAAACTAAATGTAATAAATACTTTTTTCATTTTTTCACCATTCTTTCTAAAATCCAAAACTATCTTTTTTATATCTAATGATCTTTATAGTTATAATAACTATAACAATACCACCTAATATATATAAACCATACATTTTAATAAAACTAATTGTAAAATCTATATAACTAATATCTTTTTTTATATCAGTATCATCTATTATTCCATTTTTTTCTTTATACTCTTTTACACTTTTTATAAATTCACTTCTAGATAATGAATGTGAAGCCCACCTTTGACATAATTCATATTCTCTAGCATTATCGCATACACTATATTGATAATATGGATTATATGTAGGAGTAGTAACATATAATGTACTAATTTTTTCACTTCCGCAAGAATTAGCTCCATAAAAATTAAAAGCATAACTATTTCCATCTGAATAATTATATAAAACAACTTCATTATTTTCTAAATCATAAGTTCTATATATATTACCATATGGATCTTTAAAATAAATATCGGGAGTTAAATTATTAAATGTTATTTTAAATTTAGCTTTATAATTAACTATTTCATAATCATAACTAATATTAACATTTGAAACTATTTTTTTAAGTTTTGCTTTATCACTAGATGTACAATATGCCTTTATATTATTAGGTATAAAGCACAAAAATAATGTAATAAGTAAAAAATAAAATTTTTTCATACACTCTCCCCACCTTAATTATAGTATATAATTTTTTCAAAATCAACAAAAAACAACATTTCTTTACATTTTAAAACAATTTATAAATATATATGTAATCTCTAATTCTAAATTCAATTTGTAATTGAGAAGCATTTTCAATTTCTTTTATTGCTTCTATATAGTAAGTATCTTCTTCATTTACTCTAACTGACTTAACATTTTTTAAAACTGTTATATCATTTTTTTCAGTATCATCTATCTTATATTTAAATTTACCATATAAACTCATAAATTTAAATAAATCAGTTGTTTTTGTTCTTGCAGCTTCTAAATCCCAATCAATTTTTCCATTAAACTTAATAAGTGTCTTATCGTAATTATTTATAACTGATGGTTTTAAATATTCTATAGATTTATAGCATTCATTTTCTCCAACACAAAAATTATAATTAAGTTTAAAAATACTATTTATCTCTTCATTATTTATTGTTAACTTTGTTTTACCAAGAATACTATCTGAAAAATCAATAGTATCGCCTAATTTATATTTTTTTGTATCTTTAATTTCATCCAAATTTCTAGCAGTAATAGAAACATTAATAGATTTTGCCTCAGTACTAGTTATAGAATTATCATCAATATATCTAAATGTCATTTTTTTATTTACATCATTTTTATCTATTGGATAAACAAGTAAATACTTAATAAAATTATTATCAATTTTCTCATAATTATACGCATTACCAATGTCCACAAATTCATCATAGTAGTCTATATCATGATGATACTTATTAAAACCAACTATTAATTCTGGACGAGCTAAATTAAGTTCCTTTGGATTTTTTCCATTTGTTTTAATAATAATTTCTAATATAACAAAAGTTTTATTTTCCGAAATTTTATTAAACTTATAATCTAAATTAGTTATATAACTATTACTAATTGCCATAGTATAATCTTTAGTTGTAAAAAAATCTGTTTGAGTATATTTTTTATTATAAACACCTAAACTCAAATAAAAAATTAAACATAAAAAACAAATGCATAATGAACTAATAAAGAAAAACAAATATTTATTTTCAACATAAAAATATCTTAAAAATCTTTTTCCTTTATTAACGTGTCTTTGTACTTTATTAACATCAACATTAACATTAAATTCAAATTCTTCATTATCCTCAGCAACTATATCAAATTCTTTTAAATCATCTTTAAAATTAAAATTCTTAATATCAAGTCCTAAAGCTCTTATTCCAAAAAGAATAATTTCAACTACTTGCGCTATTCCACCAACAATCAAAAAATCTCTAGCATTTCTTAAAATTTTTGGATCAACAATTTTAACTTCCATATCACCAACAACATTATAAGAGTAAGCGATTAAAACAAAAGCAACAATATAAATAATAATTGTACTAATATATAGTTTTATTGACTTTTTTTTCATATAAAGTAAAAAAATAACAATCAAACAAAAAACTATTACAAAAAAAATTGCCAAATAAATATATAAATCAAATAAAGATGCAGTCGGATTAGTAGAAAGTACTCCTACATATGATGAAGTTGCAACATCAAAGAAATTAACAATACGACTAAATCTATAAATTATGTATACCATTAAAATAGTCATAATCAAATGAATAAGTTTAAAATTTTTAATCAAAAATTTATATGGTTTCCTTAGTATCACAATATCACCCTATTTTCACCTATTATATTAGTATAACACAAAAAAGTTAAAAAAAAAGAAAATTCTATAAAATTTCATAAATTTTCTTTTTATCAATATTTAATATTTTTACTTAAAATAATTATTTTTTCAAAATTATCATCAGACGCCATTATATTTTTATGAGTTTCTCCACATTTTTCACACTCATATATTATCTTATAACTATCTCTAAATTTTTCGATTCCAATAGGTTTAAGAAGTCCAGAGCAAGTATTAAGTCTATCACCAGGATTTACATCAACATGCTTTGAATATAAACAAAATGGACAATGATCTCTAGATGTATAAATTAGTTTGGGGACATTTTGTCCACAATTTTCACAAATAAATTCTTCATCTCTTACAAAAAAATTTTTCATAAAATCTCCCATTTCTAATAATAAGTATATCTAAATAACACAAAATTTACAATATTAAAATTTGCGAATAACAATTATACATGATATAATAAGAACTATGGAGTGACTATTATGGAGTACAAATTTACAATAAATGATTTTGAAGGCCCACTAGATTTATTACTACATTTAATAAAACAATCAAATATAAATATATGTGATATAAATATAGTTGAAATAACAGAACAATATTTAGATTTTATAAATTCAAGTAAAAATATAAACTTAAATATTGCTAGTGAATATTTAATAATGGCCGCAGAATTAATGGAAATAAAATCAAAAATGTTACTTCCAAAACAAGAAAAAGAACCTGAAGAAGAAATAATTTCAAAAGAAAATCTTATTAATAAATTAATTGAATATAATAAATATAAAAATATAATACCACAATTTAAAGAACTAAATATAGAAAGAAATAATGTATATACAAAATCTCCAGAAAACTTAAATATTTTAGAAAAAGAAGTAGTAAATAATGAAACATCTGATTTAAAAATTCTTCTAGATGCATTTAATAATTTTTTAAATAATCAAAAAGATAATCAACCACTAAATACTACTGTTACTAAAAAAGAATACTCAATAGAAAAAAGAAATAAAGAAATTAAAAATTTATTGAAATTAAAAAAAATAGTTAAATTTAATGAATTATTTGATATAATTACAAAAGAATATATTGTTATTACATTTTTATCAATACTTGATTTAGCTAAAAAAAACGAAATATATATTGAACAAGATAAAAATTTTAACGCAATTTTATTAAAAAATATTGGGGTGAAAGTATGAATTTAAAAGCAGTTTTAGAAGGATTACTATTTTTGTCAGGTAGTGATGGTCTAACATTTGAACAAATAAAAGAAATCTTAGAAGTAGATGATAATAAAGGAAAGGAATTAATTGCCAAATTAAATTCTGAATACAAATCTACGGAAAGAGGTATAAAATTAGAACTTCTTGGAGGATCATTCAAATTAACAACAAAAAAAGAACATAAACCATACTTTGAAAAAATGTTAAAAAATGAGGCAACTACTGAACTTAGTGAGGCTGCACTTGAAACATTAGCAATAATTGCATATAACCAACCAATCACTAGAAATCAAATCGATGAAATAAGAGGAGTTAGTAGTACTCACATACTAAGAAAATTATTAATAAAGGATTTAATTCAAGATTGTGGTCGTTCTGATTTACCAGGAAAACCAATTTTATACTCTACAACGCCACATTTCTTAGATTATTTTGGATTATCAAATATAAATGAATTACCAGCACTTGAAATATCAAATAGTGATGAATCAAAAGAAGAAGATCTATTTCAAACTAGATATAAAGAAAATTAATAAAAATATTGATTATTCATTAATACTTATGATATAATCAATATGTATTTGCCAACCTGGCGGAATGGTAGACGCAGTGGACTCAAAATCCACCGATAGCAATATCATGAGGGTTCAAGTCCCTTGGTTGGTACCA
>CAKOYE010000053.1 GCA_934130485.1 uncultured Bacilli bacterium | reverse complement strand
TCATATGTAGTGCTGCTCGGTTAATATAATATCCACCATAATATATTCCTGTTCCATATATTGAACCTGTTTTTTTACCTGTTACTAATACTGGATATATATTATTTAATATATTATATTGTGTATAAAAATAATTATTTCCTGATGTACTTGGATTTGGCATTATATTTATTTTTTTAGTTACTTCTTCACTCTCTACGCCATTATCTAATATCTTTATTGTATATGTACTACTTTCATACAATGTTATATTTTGTTTTTTAGAAGTTGTTGTTGTGTAATTACTAATAGATCCTGTTACTTCATTTTTGTATTTGTAATAACCAGTTTTTCCAGTCATATCACTTGAGTAATTTAATGTTATGCTTGTTCCATTTGGATACCAAATTTCTCCATCCACCTCATATCCTTGGTTATTTACTACAATTGTTAAATATGGAACTGAACTTTCTGTAACTGCCTGTATATAACTTACATTTGATTTAAAATTAAGTCCATCAACAACATAAACATTAAATCTATGATCTTTATTTTTTTCCAAATTGGTAAATGTATATGTTGGGCTTGTACTTTCTATATAATCTTCTCCATTTATACTATAATAGTATTTAGATATTCCTGCATCATCTGAAGCTGTTGCTGATACTGCTATAGTTATATTATCACCACTACTTGTTGATGTTAAACTAGTCACAACTGGACTCGTATGTTTTTTACTTGTTTTTAATTTAGTGCTTCCAATTTCTGAAAATCTTCCTTTTGTATCTTCTATATAAAAACTTATAGTATGATCAACATATGGCTCCAAATTTTTAAATACATAATATGCTTTATCTGTTTCTATATAATCATTATTATCTATTTTATAATAATATTTTTCTATTTTAGTATGATTATAACTTTCACCTGTTATAGTTAGTGTTATATCATATTCGCCACTACTTGTACTAAAACTTTTTATAATAGGATTCTTTTCACTTTCTTTTGTTAAAACTTTAGTTTCATTTATTTTTGATTTTTTTTGTGTTTCTGTTTCAACATATATTTTTATAGTATATTCTGTATTCTCTAATAGATTATTAAATGTATAATATGGTTCACTTGATTCTATATATTCTGAATTATCTATACTATAAAAGTATTTAATATTTTCCATTTCTGTAGATAAAGTTACAACTGATGTAATTGAATTTTCTAAACTTGTATGAATAACTGTAATTTCTGGTGCTTTATCTTCCACTATTCCTATATTTTTTACTTGTTTTTCGCTAGATTTTGTTTCTGTTTCATTACTTGATCTTGCATATATATTTGAATTTTTTCTTATAATGAACTTAATTTTCTTACCAGTTACTTTATTCCACTCACAATTATCAATAATATCTGCTACACAGTATTCATTATTATTATTAGAATTTCTATAGTCTATTGAAACATTTTTTGACTCTGTAATTTTTTCTTCATTTTCGATAGAAATAACTGGTTCAAAAATTCCTTCCTCATTTTCAAATTGATCACAATTTTTTATATCTTCAACTACTATATCATCATCCAAATAATCTTTATAGGCACAAAAATTGTTATTTTCTATAAATAGGCGAAAATTATCTTTATTATCATATACCATTTCACCGTTCCAATTTTTCTGGGAACCTTTTATACTTATATCGACGTTATTTTCACCATCTACAACATAAAAATTTTTAACCTCTTCTTGTTCATATGAAATACTTAATGCTACAAAGTTTTCAACTGCACTAATATACCCCTTAACTGAATCATAAAATGCACTTTTTCTACTTTTATATATTATATTGATTATTTGTGGAGCAACTATTAACGCAATTACTGCTAATATCACTATTACTGCGAGTAATTCAATAAGCGTAAAGCCACTCTTTTTTTTTCTAAAACTCTCACTCATCTTAAGCCCTCTATTCTAAATTTATTATATCAAACTTTATTATTTTTAACAATTAAACTTTAAAAAAAAGATAAATAAAATTATCTTTTTTGAAATAAAAATATCATAATAAATGTTAAAGCTATAAAAATAATTATAAACAAAAGTATTTTAATATACAAAATCGTAAAATGATATAACAAATTTTTTCTACTTTTTCACAAAAATAATAATTTTCATAATATTTTTTTATTATTTATTATAACCTCACAGTAATAATAATTATTTGGGGAATTATTAATTCTAACTTTCAAATCACCAATAAAATTCTAAATTTTATTTTTCATAACTAAACTATTATATTTTTAAGTGTTTTTTTACAGCTCGCCAGCTACCAAACATACCAACAATCATACCAATTCCAACGAGAGTTAAGGAAACTAAATAAATAAAAGGTTCAGGTTTAATTAAACTTATAATTTGTGTAAATAATTTGCCACCAAATTTATCATATATTGCAACATATCCATATATTGTTGTCAAAACTGGCATTATTGAACCAATTATTCCTAAAAAAAGACCTTCTAAAATAAATGGAATTTTAATGTTTATATTAGATGCTCCAACAAGCCTCATTATTTCAATTTCTCTTCGACGAGAAAAAATTGTTATTTTTATTGTATTTGAAATCAAAAATGCGGTTACTAATATAAGTGCCAATACAACAATTAAACTTATGTTTTTTACAGTATCAAAAACTGAAACTAATTGTTCTACCATTCCTTCTCCGTACTTAACAACAGAAACATTATCAATATTTTTAATTTTTTCAGCAACATCACCAATTAACTCAATATCAACAACTTTCACTTGAAAAGTAGCTTGAAGTGGATTTTCTTCTTCGGACCATTCTGACATAATTGAATCAAACACATCAGAAGATTCCATCATTTCTTTAGTAATATCTGTTTTTGAACGATATATATAACTTTCTATATTATCTAGTTTTTTTATTTCCTCTTCTACTTTAGCAGTTTCTTCTTTAGTAATATCTACATTTAAAAAGGCTACAATCGTTACATCTTTTTCAACTGATGTAGCAAAATTATTTACGTTGTATGTTAGTATAATTGCGACAGAAACAACTATTAATGTAATTGTAATACAAGAAATAGACGCTAATGAAAGAGAAAAATTTCTAAATACACTTTTAAATGAGTCACGTATATTTCTACCTAAAATTCTAAACACCTTCATGTACATAAGTTCCTTTCTCATAATCTTTTAAAATTCGACCAGAGTCAAGTAAAATAACTCTTTTTTTCATAAGAGATACAATTTTTGTATCGTGAGTAACCATAATAATTGTAGTTCCAAGTTTATTAATTTCATCTAAAACTTTCATAATTTCCATACTTGTAACCTCATCTAAATTTCCAGTTGGTTCGTCACATATAAGTAATTTAGGTCCATTAACAATTGCACGCGCAATTGCAACTCTTTGTTGTTCCCCACCAGATAACTCTGTTGGATAATGTTTTGCTTTATTTTTAAGTCCTACTAAGTCCAAAACTTTTATTACCTTTTCGTGAATTTCAGATTTTGGAAGTCCTAAAACCTCTAATGCAAACGCAACATTTTCATAAACAGTTAATTTTGTAAGTAATTTAAAATCTTGAAATACGACACCGATTTTTCGTCGTAATTTATAAACTTTTCCATTACGTAATTTTGCAACATCTAATCCACCAACAATAATTTTACCACTGGTTGGTTTTTCCTCTCTATATAACATTTTTATTAATGTAGATTTTCCACAACCAGTAGAACCAATAATAAAAACAAAATCTCCTTTTTCAATTGATAAATCCATATTATAAATAGCTGTTACACCATTTTTATATTGTTTATTAACACCCTTCATCTTTATTAAATTCATTAAAACACCTCTAAATTCTAAACTCCACCTGAAACTTCATAGGCATCTGTTACTATAAAAAACGCCTTTGGATCTATTTCAGAAATTCCCTCTTTAACCAAAAAATATTCTTTAGTTGGAATAATACACATAATAACTTTCTGATTGTTACCAGTATATCCACCCCTTCCATCTAAAACTGTTATACCATGTTTTAAATTATTTGTAATATATTTTTTAACATCGGTTTCACATTCTGTAATAATATAAAAAGCTTTCGATTGTGATATTCCAAGAATTACCTTATCAGTCATAATACTTATAATATATAAAGAAATTATTGAGTACATCAATTTGGTCCAACCAAATACAAATACACTACTTAAAATAATAATTCCATCAGTAAAAAACATTGAAGTACCTAAAGAAACCTTAAAATATTTAGAAAATATTTGATTTACAATATCAGTTCCACCAGTAGTAAATCCAGCCTTAAATATTAAACCCAATCCAAATCCCGCAATAACTGCTCCAAATATGACTACCAAAATAGGATCAGAATCATTTAAATTTATATAGTTAGGAATCCAACTCGTTAACTCTACAAAAATAGGATATAATAGTGAACCAATAACTGTATTTTTCGTTTTATCTTTTCCTAATGTAATAAAACTTAAGATTAATAATATTATAGAACCAACTAAAATTACATAGGAAGGATTCCATCCAAAAGTTTTTTTAAATATAACACCTAAGCCACCAACTCCATAAACAACTGAACTAGGTAGCATAAATACATTATATGAAATTGCGGTTATAATAACACCTATTATAAACTGAGTATAGCGCTTTAATCTTTCACGTTTATATACTTTTTTTAACACATTTTCATTGTGTTTTTTTTGAAACAACATACTAACTTCTCCTTTTCAAATTTGCAGTTATAAACAAATCAATATCACCATCTAAAACGCGATAAACATTACTTGTTTCCACATTTGTTCTATGATCTTTTACTAAAGAATATGGATGCATAATATAACTTCTAATTTGTGATCCAAAATTTATATCCATTAAAATTCCTTTGAATTCTTTTAAATCATTTTGTTGTTTTTCAAGTTCTAATTGATATAATTTATTTTTTAAAATTTCCATTGCTTTCTCTTTATTTTGGATTTGACTTCTTTCATTTTGACAAGTAACAACAATTTTGCTTGGAAAATGAGTTATTCTAACTGCGCTATCAGTTGTATTAACGCCTTGTCCACCACAACCACTTGATCTATAAACATCAACTCTTATGTCAGACTCATTTATTTCAATATTAATATCTTTATTATCAAATAGTGGAGTTACGTCAATTGAAGCAAACGAAGTATGACGTCTAGCTCCAGAATCAAATGGTGAAATTCTAATTAAACGATGAACTCCTTTTTCATCTTTCAAATATCCATAACTATTTAATCCATGAATAATCATAGTCGAACTTTTAATTCCAGCTTCATCACCCTGTTGTTCATCAATAACCTCTATTTTATACTTCTTCATATCACACCATCTAGTGTACATACGCTTTAACATCATTGCCCAATCACAAGCCTCAGTTCCACCTGCTCCACTGTGTATTTCCATAATCGCATCATAACTATCATATTTACCGTCAAGTAACAATGATGTTTCTAATTCATCAAGTCTATTTCCAAAAGTATTTGCCTGTTCTTCTAATAACGCCAATAATTCCAAATCATTTTCTTGTTTTAATAACTCAATTGTTTCAATAGATTCTTCGATATTTTTTCTAAAAAGTTCAACATCATTCAATTGTTTTTTTAAACAATTTAATTTTGAAATTACTTTTTCACTATTTTTTCTATCACTCCAAAAATCTTTATCTTCCATTTGTGATTCAAGATTCTTTATTTCCGTCATTTTTTTATCAGGTTCAAAGTGACCTCCATAAATCTTTAATTCTGTTTAAATAGTTACTATAAATATTATATAATTCATTTATCTCCATAACTATCCTCCAATCTTTATAATTATATCATTTATAAGTCAATAAGTAAATTAATAACTAAGTAAAAATTATAAATATAAAAATAAGGACTTTTTAATCAGTCCATACAATTTTTTTATCACTAATATAATAATAATCTTTGTACCAATCATATATATATTGCCAATCTTCTGGCATTTGATATGCATATTCTGGATATTTCAATCTTTTTAAATATATAATTTCATCTTTTGTTTTGGCCTCATTATATAAAATTTTTTCATTATATTCAAAAGTTTCAAAGTTTTTTGAATAATAATAAATACAATTTACAAAATTATATAAATTAATCAATATAAATATACTTAACAAAATATTTTTTAGAATATGAATTTTATTTAAACTAATTTTACCAATAGAAAAATATACAAATATTAATGGAAAAAAATACCACTTAATACTAATTAAGAACAAAATCAATATTAATAC
>CAKOYE010000052.1 GCA_934130485.1 uncultured Bacilli bacterium | reverse complement strand
TTTTTCTCTCCTCCTTATTTAAGTTAAATTTTTTCATATCTTCTAATATTTGTCTTGGTAACTTTTCTTTTATTTCTCTATCTAATATACTAAAATCATTTATTTTAAATAATTTATATAATTCATTATAATTACCTAATTTATTCTTATCTATTTCATATAAATTTAATATCTTATACTCTTTTTTATTATTAAAAATATAATTTGTACTTAATACTTTTAATTTTACTATATTCTTTATTGCTTTTAATTTATATGGATAATTAATTATTATAAATGTTCTAACTGGTTTTAATTGTCTATAATCATCACCTTTTTCTAATGCGTAAGATCCTATTAATTTTGATGAATAAAATTCTACTCTATCTTCTAAATTGTATCTATTTAGATTTTGTAATTCTAAATGAATTATCTCTCCATCAGCAGTAATTAATAAATCTACTATTCCTGCTTTTTCATTAAAATTATATTTTAATAATTCTCTATTTAAATACTTTATATTAACAGTTTCATAACTAAAAAATATTTTGAGTAGATATTTTAAATACTCCTCATTACTAAATATTAATTTAAATAAATAATCATTTGTTAAATTATAATTTAACTTATTGTTAATAATACTATTTTTTTGACTTATTGTCAATTTAATTCTCCTCTCTATTTGATCCTATTTATAATATACTAAATAAAATTTTTAAATCCTTTTTTATCATACAAAAAAATTCAAATTAATAAAAAAAAGAAGATTATTTTAATCCTCAATTTTTATCGTTATATTTTTAAATACATAACTTTTCATTCAAAAATTTATTTTACTATAACAACTGCTTGCATACCAAGTTCCTTATATCTTTTTTCTGTAATATCTTTTTTATACATTACCTCACTACCTTTATAAGGATCCACAAAATAATAGTTATCGCTATCATAACCTATTAATACCATACAATGTTCATTAGCAAGCCATTTATATTGTTCACCATTTTCTAAATACCAACTACTTGTATAATATGTATCAATCATATTGATACTAACCCAAACTAAGACTGGGTATCCTGCATCAATATATAATTTTTTTATTTCTTCTAATGATTTACCAGTAGCATTTATTACATAGTTATTATTTCCATAATATTTTTTTAATGCTTTTTCTATAACCGGTGCCATACAACCGAATGATGACTTACTTCTTGGATTTCCAACAAATGTTTCATTCGGATTTGGTCCATAATTTTTCCCATTTGCATAATAAAAGTTACTACTTTTATCTAAATAATTATCTATAAATTCATCAACTGTTATTTTTTCTTTTGCATATTGAAGTGCGATCGTAGCACTTACTGATTCGCAACCAGTAGGATAGTTAGGAAATTGTTTTATAATTGGTACATTTTCGATATATTTGCTTGCGATTTCAGTCTTAGTTTCATAATCCGGTATTGAAACCTCATAATCATCTTCATTGTTATCATTAGATACAACATCACTATTATTAATTTTTATATCAACAGAATCATTATTTATAATATTTTTTACATAATATTCGTATTTATTATCTTTATTTTTAATTGCAATAATAATATTTTCATCATCATATTTTGATACAACTGGATAATATTCATTTGATAATGGTATTTTTATATCTGTTTTTTTATTTTTTTCTATATCATAAACTTTAAATATTGCATCGTTTTCATATATTGAATATGTTATAAATCCAAAATCATTAGCATATATAGGTAATTCATCAATAGAATCAAATTCTATATATGTTTTTTTATTTTCATTTTCTAAAACAAAGTTATTATCTGTTTTACCAATTCCATAATAATTATTTAGATATGTTGTATATGATCCATTTAATACTTTTTCCTTATCTACACTATCTTTATTCAATTTAAACAAATTACCATTTCCATCTTTTAAATATAAATTATTATCTATAAAACCAAGTGACTCTATATAATCTTTAAATGATCCAATAGTTTTTTTAGTATTTGCTTCTAAGTCATAGGCAATAATATTTGCACTTAATCCATCTGCATATATTAATGTATTTCCATCTAGACTAACATTGGCAAATGCCCATATTTCATTACTATCTATCTTATACTTTTTTACCTCTTCACAATTTTTATTATATATTAAAACATCTTTAGAATTAAGAGAAATAGCATAAAAACCATCATTTAATAATCCTGTATTCCAAGTATCAGTCGGCAAACTTATTTCACCTGTTACTTTATTTTCCCTTTTAGAATATAAAACCACTTTAATATCATAATTATCTAATCCTGGATTAATATAATCAAGTTTCAATATATCATTTAAAGAACTTATTTCTAATAAGTCACTTTCATAATTCAGATCATCTAAACTTTTATTTATTTCATTATTTTGATTATCATTTTCATTATTTTTCTTAAAACATCCAGTAAATAATATAAGTGCTAATAAACTCAAAAATGCTATTTTTTTCATATATTTACTCCTTTTAAATAAAATGGATTATTTTTCTTCATCTAATAATCCATTTCTTTTTAGAATATTATATATACACGAATAACTTCTTCTACCATAAAACTTACAAAATCTTCTTATACTAGCATTACTTCTTTTGTATAAGTTAACAATTTTTTTCTCTTCTTCTATAGGAATAGTATTAGCAGGTTTCTTAAATTTATTACCATGTATATAATTTATATTATTATTAATAATATCTTTTTTTAATTTTAAAATATATTTTGGATGATAATTTGTAAGTTTTGCTATTTCTACATAAGATAATGTACTTTTTTTGTTTAATTTATCTTTTATAAGGCTTATTGCCTGATTACGTTCATCACTCATAAAATCACCATATTAATTATAGCAATAAGGTAATTTTTTTGCAAGTCAATTAATAATCTTCTTGCATACTTTCTACTTCTTCTTTTGTTACAACAGGTAAGCTTATACCCTCATCATCACATAATTTTTTAAATTTTTCGCGAAATAATGTCAATTCTTTTACAATACTATCAGGATATATTCTTTTACTTGTTTTTATTGCATTATATACATCTTCTACAGTAACCTCTTGTTTATTATTATATAAAGCGTGAGAAAATGCTTGCGTTAAAACTGAAAGTGCAACATCTGGGTACATGGCAGCAAGACCATAGACCCTTTTAAATTCTGAAGTCGCACTTACAATTGAAGTAACTAATTTTTCTGCTACATAATCATTATATTTAAATTTTACTCCAGTTTGTTTTTCAATTTTTGGTAGGGTACCCATCAAAATTTTTACTGTCGTTGGCTCGTCTGGTTCTAAGACATCAATTCTATCAAAACGTCTTAAAAATGCTCTATCACGAATTACATAAGTATCATATTCAATTGTAGTAGTTGCACCTATTGCTTTAATTGTTCCACGATCTAGTCCTGGTTTTAACATATTAGCTAAATCCATAGGTCCCGATCCTTTTCCACCAATTAATGTATGAACTTCATCAATAAACACAATTGTTTTATTAACGTGTTTTAGTTCATCTACCAATAAAGACATTACAAGTCTTTCTTCACCATCAATTGTAACTTTACCAACTAATGATGTTGAGTTAAATTTTATGACTCTATATCCTAAAAGTGCATTTGGGACCTCTCCTCTTTGAATTAAATAAGCAAGTCCTTCTACAATTGCCGTCTTACCAATACCTGCTTTACCAACAAGTAAACCAGACTTTTCTGGGGTTAGTAAAACAATCATTAATTTTTTTAATTCACTTTCTCTTGCTATTGCGGGATTTGTTATATAAGTTTTGGCAGTTAAATCTTCACCATAATTATCTAGTACACTAAATTTTATACCTGTTACATCTGGAGAATTATATTCAGTTTCTTTACTATCAAGTTCATCTAAAAATTCTATATTTTTTTCTTCCATTTTATCACTATTCCTCTATAAATCCAGCTTTTTTTATTTTATTAACAACTTTTTCATATTCAATATTTCCATTTATTCTATAAATAGTTACATTTCCATTTTCATCCTTTAATTCACTACCATTTTTTATAAATACTGTCGTTGGGGTACCACTATAATTAATAATAGTTTTAAATTTGCTACTTTCAGTATTGCTAAACTTATTTATGTCAATATAATATATTTTTATTTGATATTTTTTTACAATACTGTTAACCGTATCTTTAAATGCGGCACAGTGTGCACAGGTTTCTGAACCTATAAATAAAATAAAATCTTCCTTATTTTCTATTTTATTCATTAAATCATCGTAACTTATTTCTTCATAACTAGTTAATTTCCTACCACAACCAAATAATATAGGTATTAATACTAATAAACAATAAAATATTTTCTTCATTTTGCACATCCTATCTAACACATTATTATTATATATCATTTTTTTATAAAAAAAAAGAGTTTTTCTCTTTTTAAAAAATTACTTTTTATATAATATTAATTGTTCTGGTAATAAGTATATTGTGGCATTATCCCTAATTATATCTGTTTGCTCCGCACCTAATTTTTGAGCTACTAAAGCTAGGGAATCATTATCCTTTGTAACATATATATTAAAATCTTTATTAGGAATTATTATTTCTTGTTCTGGATATATATAATCATCTTTACCTAATCCATTTATTTCTAATAATGTTTCATATTCAACTCCGTAATTTCTAGCTATTTCATAAATATTATCACCCTTTTTTACTACATAAGTTGTAAAAGGTAAATTGATATTCATTGGAATTACTATAAAATTCCCTGGTATTAAATTTGAATCTGTTATACCATTTATAGTAAGTAAAACTTGTTTTGTGGTTCCTACCTTATTTGCAATATTGTCTAAAGTATCGCCAACTTGTATTTGATATATACTATACATTATTTCACCCCTTTTTATTATATGAAAATAAATTTTTTAGGTAACTCGCTAAGTTTATTATTTATGGGTAAATTGTTTACACTATTTTGAATTTTTGGAATATGTTATAGTGAAAATAATATGAAGGGGTGGATTATATGTGTAATAATGAAAAAAACAATTGTCAATGTATTGCTGAAATTTTAACCGTAATATCTATTTTACAACAAAATGCTAGTTGCTGCAGTGATGCATGCCTAGATACTTGTGATAGAGGTTTCTTAGGTTGTTCAACAACTACACTTGGATGTAATACAAGACCAATAATGCTTTATACTTGTGGAAGTAATAGTACACCATTAGAAATGCCTACAAGTAAAGAAGATGTTGCTGGAGAAACAAGATCATCAGTATTTAGAGTAGAAAAAATTGATGGATGTTGTGCAACATTTAGAGTTTTAGCAACAAATCCTGATGCAGCACAAGTTGCAACTATTCCATATGTAGCAACAAATTCTTTCTTTACAACAAATCTTAATTGTGTTTGCTGTTTAAGATGTTTGCAAGATACTTATGTTGAATGTTTGTAAAATAATAACATTATAAAAACTATCGTAAAATTTACGGTAGTTTTTCTTTACATTTTTTAGAATAATTTATTTTAAAAATAATATTATTTGGTACAATGTTTTCAATTTATGTTATACTTATTATATAATGAGAGGAATGACTAAGATGAATTTTATTAGAAAAAAATTATTTATCATAAGCTATATTGGAAATTTATTACTAATAGTTGCAATGTTTATACCATTGATTAAATTTAATAATCAAACATTTGCCTTCATTGATCAATACTTTTATTTATCTTTTAGTATTATTGTGTTAGTTACAATTAGTTTAGTACTAATTGTAATGAAAAAATATAAACTATCTTTAATACCTACTGTAATCAATGTTGCATTAATTGTATATGGTATAGTAAATATATTGAACATTGAAGGGTTAAAACAAACAAGTGATTTGACCTTTGGTTCTGCTTTTATCTTATATCCAATCAGTATTTTATTAATATTAATTGGTAACTTACTTGTGACTAGTAATAAAAATGGTAAGAATAATAAGGAAAAAATTAATGAAATTAATCCTATAGATGTAAAAATTGAGGAACCTAATGAAATAGAAAATAATGATATTGAATTAAATTTTGATGAACAAATTCCATTATCACAAATTATAGAAAGAACTCAAAATAATATACCTAATAATTATAATAATGATTTTGTTAACGATTCCGAATTAAATGATGTTATTATTGATAAATTAGATAATGATGATTCCATATCTATAAATGACAATGTTTCTGATCAATTAAATAATAATCTTAATAATGATTTTGTTAACGATTCCGAATTAAATGATGTTATTATTGATAAATTGGATAATGATGATTCCATATCTATAAATGACAATGTTTCTGATCAATTAAATAATAATCTTAATAATGATTTTGTTAA
>CAKOYE010000051.1 GCA_934130485.1 uncultured Bacilli bacterium | reverse complement strand
TTTTTTTAATTGTAATACTTTTTGATTATCAAGTTGTTTATTTTTTAGTCCATCTTTACTCAAAATTGGATAAATTGAAATAATATTTTTAGTATTACATATTGTAGTAACATTTAAATAATTTGTTTTAATATTCATAGCATTACCCACAACTTGTTCCATATCAAAAGTATATTTATCATATAAACCAAAATTAACAGGTTCCAAATTCTTTATTCTATCTTTCATTGAATAAAATAGACTTACAATATCAATATCTGAATTAAATACACTATGAATAGGTTTTTTATCATCATTCTTTAAATGCTTTTTTATATGTTCTAGTGCAGTTTTTTCATTATAACTTATTAGCTGATTATAAAAATATCCTTTGATTCCTTTATAATTTTTAATTTTATTGAGCTTATATTCAATATAAAACTTGTATTTTTCTAGTTCTTTCACTTCATAATTTTCTTTAAAGTTAATTAATTTATTCAAATATATTAATGCTTCATCATATTCTTTTAGTTTAATACTAAGCATCATAAGTTGTTGAATACTATATCCCTTGTTTATGGAATTTTTAATATTTAAAATAGTTTCGAAATTTTCTTTTGCCTTATCATAGTTGCCCTCTAGAACTTCCAATTTTCCTAATTCTAAAAGACCATAATCAAATTTTGAAGTACCAATTAGAAATTCGAAATTTTTACGTGCCTCTATATAATTTCCTTCAATTACATCAAGTTTACCCAATTCTAAAATAGCAAATTTGTCATTATAAGTATTTAATAAGCTCCTAAAAATTCTTCTTGCTCTACTTAAGTTATTAATTTCTATTAATATCTTGGCAAATTCATATTTTAATACTAAATTATCAGGTTCTTTTTTTCTTACTTTTTTTAGTTTTGTATAGGCTTCTTCAAATTTTTTTTGTTTAATAAATTCTTTTGCCTTTAAAAAATCCTGATAATTTTTTTCATTTTTCATTTTATCACCTGCATTTTTATCTTGTTCTTCTTGAAGATTTTTCTATTTCTCCATACATAATTTGTTCTTTTTTTAATTTTTCTTCTATTTGTTTTTGCATTCTTTGATAAAAATTTTGCATCTTTATATTTAATTTGTCTTCAACCAAAGCTAATTTGTGCAATAATATTTCTAAATATTTTTCATTTAAAAATTTTCTATATGTATTATTAATTGTTGTTCTATATCTATCTATATCATTTAAAGTCTGCGCTAATTTAGCACCATCACAATCATCACTATCTAAAAGTTCGATCAAATAATTGATATAACTTTCCAATTTTTTTCCTATTTTTCTCTTTAAAACTAAGTCAATGAAACCTGGTTTTATAATTAACATTTCATTAACCTCTACACCACCATATTTTTTTACATTTTTAGGTTTTACTTTAAAGCCTGCCATATTTTTATAATCAATATAAATGATATCCTTATTATGATTTTTCTTTATTAGTATATATTGTTCATTTTTCATCTAATTCATCTCTTTTCTAATAAATCTGGTCTTCTAATTTGAGTTTTTTTTATTTGTTCATTTTTTCGCCACTCATTAATTTTTTCATGATGACCACTTAATAATATGTCAGGAACTTTCATTCCCCTAAAATCGTATGGTTTTGTATATACTGGATAATCAAGTAGATTATCGGTAAATGAATCATTTTCATAAGATTCTTTTGTAATAACTCCATCCAAAAGTCTAATAACACTATCACTTATTACCATACTTGCTAATTCCCCACCAGTTAAAACATAATCACCAATACTTATTTCGATATCTGCTAATGTACGAATTCTCTCATCAAATCCTTCATAATGTCCACAAATAATGATTATGTGTTCTTTTTTTGTTAAATCATAGGCAATACTTTGTTTATATGGTACTCCTTGTGGAGTAACTAAAATAACAAACGAATTATCCTTTTTTAGTGCATCTACTGCATCAAATATTGGTTGTGGCATGAGTACCATTCCAGCTCCCCCACCATAAGAATAGTCATCCACTTTTTTATGTGGATCACTAGAAAATGAACGTATATCATAAATATTAACTTCTACTTTTTTATTTGAAATAGCGCGTTTAATAATAGATTCATTTAAAAAACCATCGAACATTTTAGGAAAAAGTGTCAAAATATCAATTCTCATCAATTAAACCATCCATATTAATTATGTAAATTTTCTTATCATTATAATTTATCTCTTTTATAAAATGTTCTAAATATGGTACAAGGTTTTCTTTAAAATCATTTTTTATAATCATTATTTCATAAGCATTATTATTAAAAAATTCTGATACGGTTCCTACTATTTTCTCATTATAAATAACATCAAAACCAATTAAATCACTTTTTAAATGATTATTGCCTAAATTTTCTCTTAAAATATAAACTGGTTCGCCTTTATATATAATTACATCATTAATATCGTTAATATCTTTAAATGTTAACATATCGTAATTTTTATGAACTCTATAACTATTTATTACTTGTTTTTTATGATATTTTCCAATATAAATTTCAAAATCTTTTTTAAAAACTAAATCTTTTCTTTCAAAATTAGATATTAGTCTTACCTCACCCTTTATTCCATGAGTATTTACTATTTTACCAACACAAATAAAATTCATAAATTCACCTACTTATCTAATTCATAAAGAATAATGCTTGTTGCGACTCCTACATTTAAACTTTCACATCTATTATTCATATCAATATATAAATATTCATCACATATATCTAAAATTTCTTCTCTAACTCCATTACCTTCATTTCCCATTATTATAGCAAATTTTTCTACTTTTTCAATACTTTTCAAACTTTTTCCATGAGTAACTTTAGTTCCCATTATTTTAAAATTTTCTCTTTTTAGTAAAGGTATTATATCTTCTAGTTTGCAAGTTACAAAATTTATATGAAAAATCAATCCTTGACTTGCTCTTACAACTTTAGAATTATATATATCAACACAATTATCACTTAACACAATTGTATCAATATTAAAAGCAACTGCGCTTCTTATTATTGTACCTAAATTTCCAGGATCTTGAATATTATCTAGAATTAAAATATGATTGCCTTTTATTTCATTTTTGATAGGCTTACAACAAATTCCAAGTACATCTTGGGGCGTTTCTAAACTAGTTATATAATTTAGAACATTATTTGTAACATAACTGGTTTCAACATTTAAAGGAAATAATTTATCTTGCTCCAATATTAGTTCTTTCAAAAAACCAGTTTTATAAGCTTCTAAGACAAGATGTTCACCCTCAACTAAAAATAAACCAGTTTTATCACGATATTTCCTTGTACCTAATTTTTTTATATCTTTTATTTTTTTATTATCTATAGAAGAATATAACACATTAATCACCCATTAACATTTTATCAAAAATTTAGATAAAATTCATTACAAATATGAAATTTATAAAAATTAATAATCATTTATTTACAATGTAAAAATAATAATATAAAATTATTATAACGAGGAGTTGTAATTATGAATTTAAAACAAAAACTACTAAATAATAAATATATTTTTTTAACATTTGGAATTTCTATATTTATATTTTTTATTATATATGCATTAAAAAGTATTATTCCGTTTGGTAATAATACGATGTTAACTGTTGATTTTTATCATCAGTATGGCCCTCTTTTAGCTGAACTATACGATAAAATTAAAATGGGCGATAATTTAATTTATTCGTTTAATACAGGATTAGGACTGCCATTTTTTAGAAACTTTTTTAACTATTTGTCAAGTCCATTTAATATAATTATTTTACTTTTTGAAAGAGATAATATAGTAACATCTTTTTCGGTAATTATTGCCTTAAAAATCATTTTTGCTTCTAGTGTTATGTCATATTTTTTAAAGAATTTTTTTAACAAAAACTCATTATTTATAACAGTTTTTGGTCTAACTTATGGATTTTCAAGTTATTTTGTTGCATTTTATTGGAACATAATGTGGTTAGATGGAATGATTTATCTACCACTTATTGTTTTAGGTATAAAAAAGATAATTGATGAGAATAAAATTAACTTATACATTATTTCTCTATTTTTAAGTATTATATCTAACTATTTTATTAGTTATATGATTTGTATATTTTCTTGCATTTTTTTCCTAGTATATATCATTTTTAAAGAAAATATTACAAGACGTGATTTACTAAAAAAAATTATTTTATTTACCATTTCTTCACTTATTGCAGGAGGTATGGCTGGATTTATGATTTTGCCTTATATGAATTCTTTAAGTTCCATATCTGCTACAGGTGATTCATTTACATTTTATAAAACATTTAATTTTAATCCAATTTTCTTTCTAGCAAATCACTTTTCGTTGGTTAAATCAATTGTTTTTTCTTCACAAGATTATTTTTTACCAAATATATCAAGTGGTATTACTTTATTAGTTCTTTTGATTAGTTTCTTTTTTAATAGTGGAATAAAAATCAAAGATAAAATTATGGCAATAATATTTATGCTTATATTATTTGTAAGTTTTATATATGTTCCATTAGATTTTATATGGCACGGTTTTCACACTCCTAATGATTTACCATTTAGATATTCATTTATATATGTTTTTATTATTAATGTAATAGCATTTTACTCTATAAATAAAATTGATACATTAAGAATTAGATATTGTGTTATAATTACCATTATATTAAATATATTTTTATTAATACTATTTAAACTAGAATTTTTAACAGAATTTGCTTTAGAAATTAATATATTATTCTTATTAATCTCATTAGTATTGTTTATAATATATAAATTAAAAAACAATAACATAGGTAAATATATTTTAGTTTTCATAGTAATCATCGATATAATATTAAATATTAATGAAAATTGGCAAATAAACCACCCTAAAAATGAATTTATGGATAACTATAATACAGTAAATTCTGTTGTGGAAAGAATTAAAGATAATGACAAAAGTTTTTATAGAATAGAAAAAAACTTCAATCAAACGTTAAATGATGGTGCTTGGTATAATTATAATGGAATATCGATTTTTTCATCAATTGCCTATGAACAAATGGCAAAAGCACAAAAACAGTTAGGAATTCCAGGAAATTATGTTAATAGTTACTATTATAGACAAAATACCCCTATTTATAATAGTATTATGTCTATAAAATATTTAATTGGTATTGAAAATAAAAACGAAGCTTACAATTTATTTAAAACAATTAATTATTACGATGTTTATGAAAACAAATACTATCTCCCACCAATCTTTGGTGTTTCTAGAGATATCAAAAATTTTAAAAACAATAATATTAATCCATTTTTAAATCAACAAGATTTTGTAAAATTATCAACAGATATTAATGATATTTTTAATAAATTAGATATTACCTATGATGAGGCACAAAATAATTATAAATACGCAAATGATTTTGTAATAAATTTAAACCAAGAAAATATTACATCAACATCATTAAATATAAAACCTAAAATGGATGGTAATATATATCTTTATGTATACGACTATAATTTAGATAGCTTTATCGTTAATAATAAGTTATATTCAATAACAAAAAATGAACCATATATTATTGATATAGGATATTTTAAAGAATCTGATGATGTTGAAATAAAAATGTACCTTAACAATAATGTTTACAATGTAAATGTTTTAGCATACCAAATTGATACAAATAAATTTAATGATTTTTATAATAATATAAAAGAAAATTCAATTGAAATAACTGAATTTAAAAATGATTATATTGAGGGAACTATAAATGTAGATAGTGACAAAACAATTTTTACATCATTCAACTATGATGAAGGGTTTGAAGTAATGATTGATGATAAAAATGTAAAAATATTTAGTGTTGCAGATAGTTTTCTAGCTTTTGATATTAGTAGTGGAAAACACAATATTAAAATATCATATAAAATTCCATACTTAAAATTAGGTACAATTATATCAGGAATTAGTTTAACACTATTAATTTTGATTAATATATTGAATATGAAAACAAATAAAAAAATGAATTAAATTCAAAATAATTTATACTAAAAAACTCAAGATTAAGTTTCTTGAGTTTATTTTTTTAGAACTTTTTGATAATCAACAAGTACTGGTTGAATTTGCTTATTTTCTAAAGCACATTCAATTGTTGACAATAATAAGTCATAATGTGCGATTAAAGAATTCGGTTTTTTTTCATAATTATCTTGACCAAATGGTACAAAATATATATTTTTTGTATTTAAAAGTGTCATAATATTTTTACCATTTAAACCTAAACCATCATTAGTAGATACAGCAATTACTATTGGACTTGAATTTCTAAGTGTTGCTTTTGTTGCCATAGTAACTGGTGTATCAGTAATACCATTAGCAAGTTTCGCAATAAAATTACCAGTTGCTGGAGCTATTACAAGTAAATCTAATTTTTCACTTGGTCCAAATTTTTCAGCTTCAATTATTGTTGAAACAATTTTATGGCCAGTAATTTCTTCAATTAAAGCCTTAATTTCATCACATTTACCAAATCTTGTATTTTCGGATACAATTCCTGGTGACGTAATTGGAATAACATCATAACCACATTCCTTTAATATTTTTAATTGTTTTAAAACTTCACTAATCGTACAATATGAAGATGTAATTCCAAAACCTATTTTTTTCAAATTATATACCCCCTACTACAGAATCAATCTTTTTTGATAATATTTT
>CAKOYE010000050.1 GCA_934130485.1 uncultured Bacilli bacterium | reverse complement strand
ATTATATCAAGTGATAATACATTGCATTATAAAAAAGGTGAAACAATAAGTATTAAAAAAACTAATAATCTAGGTGAAATTAACTTTGACAATCTAGTTTTAGGTAAATACTGTCTAATTGAAAAAAAGACAAAAAATAACTACATACTTGACGAAAATGAGTATTGTTTTGATTTATATGAAGATGAAAATACTAATATTATGTTATACAACTATTTAAAAAAATCTGATCTAATAATTAAAAAGATTGACGCTAGTATAGGTGATATTTTAAAAAATGTATATTTTGAAATATTTAATAATGATGAATCACTTGGTATATATGAAACGGATGAATTTGGACTAATTAAACTAGAAAATTTACCATTAACAAAGTATAAAATAAAAGAAATAAAAACAAATGATGACTATATTTTAGATACAAAAGTTAAAATTATAGATTTAAATAAACAAAACGAAATAATAATTAAAAACAATAAAAAGGTTAAATTACCAAATACATTAAATAATGATTATTCTAGTTTAGTATTAATATTAATTTTATCTGTAGGTTCAATCTTAGTAAATGTTAAAAAAAATAGTTAATATTATTGGTATATTTCTAATTATAGTTAGTACTTTCTTTTTAGTAAAAAAATTAATAACAAAATTAATTTATAATATAAATAAGGAAGAAAAAATTAATATTTTTTTTAAAGAATATAATAACGATGGAAATAAAATATTAAAAGATAACTATTTAATGATTTTGGAAATACCCACAATTAAACTTAATGAAGGAATCTATGATTTTGATAATGATAAAAATAACATTGAAAAAAATGTATCAATCTTAAAGTATTCTAGTTTACCCGATAACGACAATAGTATTTTATTACTAGCAGCACACTCTGGTAATGCAGATAATGCATATTTTAAGAACCTTTATAAATTAAAATATAATGATTTAATCAATATTTACTATAATAAAAATTTATACAAATATAAAGTAAATAATATCTATGTAATAAATAAAAGTAATGATTTTTTCATAAGGGAATTTAATAAAAATACGTTAATTTTAATTACCTGCCTTGATAACTATAAATATCTAATAATAGAATCCCAGATGTTTTAAATAATTTGTGCAAAAAAACATTACAATAGTAATGTTTTTTAGTCTGGCAAAGTAATATCTAAATATTTTAAATCTTCATCTGCATTATAAAATTTATCAGTAAATTTTTCCTTTTTATTTGTTCTATTGACAATTGCTACAAGTTCTTCTTTAATAACTTTTTTATCTCTTCCTTGTGCTACTCTAACAGCGGATAAACTATATAAAAAATCTTTAAGTGAAATATTATTTTTCATTATCTTCTTTAAATTTTTTATATCCTCATCGGATACATTATTTTTATTTAAAAGCCTCTCATAGACTTGCTTTTCCTTTTCAGACAGATTATTTATCGATATATTAGAAAATAATATTTCAATATCATTATGGAATTTATCTAAACTATATTGTTTTTTCAAATTTGATATTCTTGTTAGAAAGAATTCATAATGATAATTTTTTTTGATTTTTTTTATGGCATCCCATACGACATCAGCACTAAATAAACCGTCAATTTTATATTTGTTGTCAATTAAATGAATCATAGTCCTTGCGTGATTATCGCTAGTTAAGAATAATTCTTCTACTAATGGAGAATATAAATTGAAATCAGTTGCTTCGATTTTTAGTTCTCGTAAAAGTTCTGAATATAAAGCGGCATAAGCTTGACAATTTAATTCATTTACTTTAAAAATTCTATGAATAAATCTTGTGACTTTTTTTTCTTTCATATATTTATGATTTATTATATAAAAATCCTTTATAATGTCATAAACATATAGTACTTTTTCTAGAGGAGACAATTCAAAATTTTTTAATTCATTCAACATTTTATTAATGTGATTTCTCATATTGATAAAGTCATCTATTGAACAAATAATTTCTTTATCATACATTATAGAAACCCTATGTTCAGTTTCCAATGTTTTTAATTTTTCAATATTATCTATATTTCTATTTCCAGTTATATAATAAATATTTTCTATTTTGCTTCCAATAGAATTATCTATCATATTAATAATTTCTAATGATTCTTCAATTGATTGGTTACCATTATCTAAAATTGTTATAGAAAGTGTATCAATATCAATTAAAACATCTATAATTTTTTTTAAATCCTCTTTTTCGCTTATATTTTTGTTTGAATCATCAATATAATCTGCCTTAAGAGGTAATTCAATACTTAAATTTTTAAAATGAAGAATATCATCAAATATGAAATCCTTGAATTTTTTACTTGTAAATTGATTATTAATGTTAGGAATAATCTTAAAATTAAATTTATTATTTGTTATATTTTTTTCTATATCTGGAACTTTTAATTCGCGTATATCACAGTTATTGTTTATTGCAATTAATTGTTCTAAATTTATCTTTTCTTTGCCTTCAATTGTTAAAGTTTTACAGGTTAAACTGTAAAATGTTTTATTTATTATATCTATTGATATGAACTCTTCTGGTAAGATTAATTCTATTGTATCCAAGCAAGAAAAAATACTATTCAATAATTGTATTAATTTATCACCTGTATAGTAGTTTTTATCAATATAAGTTTCATTATTAATAGTGGAAATTATTATTCCTTTACCATAATAATAAAATATATTTTCATCACTATAGTTTTCTTTAATTTCCACATAATTAATTTTTATGGACAATCTGGTGCTAGATAAATATTTTTTTTCTTCCTCATTAAGCACAATATCACCCCATTTTATTCTTTTTATTATTTTTTATTTTAATTCATCAGTTGCTTTAGCATTTAAATTTATATCTGCAAAACGTTTTAATTTATACGCGTAAAATCCTGCAGCTGCTATCATTGCAGCATTGTCTGTACACCTATTAATTTTAGGAATTGTTAGTTTAATATTATTTTCTTTACATAATTTTTCAAATTCATTTCTTATTCCAGAATTTGCTGCAACACCACCAGCAATAATTAAATTATTTACATTATATTTTCTTAAAGCTCGCATAGTTTTTTTTGTTAATATCTTTACAACTCGATTTTGAAAAGAACAAGCTAAATTTTCTATATTTATAGTATTTCCACGTTGTTCTTCATTATGCTTTAAATTTATAACTGCGCTCTTTATTCCACTAAAACTAAAATTATATGTATCATCATCTAAGGGAATTGGTAATTTATATGTATCATTTCCTTTATGAGCTAATTTATCGACTAATGGACCACCAGGATATGGAAGATTTAATACCCTAGCAACTTTATCGTATGCCTCACCAACTGCATCATCAAGTGTACCACCTATTTTCTTAAAACTATAGTTTTCTTTCATATATACTAATTCAGTGTGACCGCCACTTACAACGAGCGCTATTAAAGGAAATTCCATATTTCTTTCTAAGTTATTTGCATAAATATGACCTGCTATATGATGAACTGGTACAAGAGGTTTGTTATAAATATAGGCTAGGGTTTTTGCCGCCTCTACACCTATTAGTAATGACCCAATTAAACCTGGACCATAAGTTACTGCTATTGCATCAATATCATTCATTGTTAAATTAGATTTTTTTATTGTTTCTTCTAAAACAAGCGTTATATTTTCTATATGCATTCTACTTGCAATTTCTGGTACTACCCCACCATAGTTAGCGTGAGTATCCATTTGAGATAATACAACAGTAGATATTTCCTCATTTCCATTTTTTACAATTGATGCACTAGTTTCATCACAGCTTGATTCTATAGCCAAAATATATGTATCATTCATTATTATCACCAAATTTCTTAATCATCAAAATAGCATCTTCACTGCCATAGTAATTTTTTCTAATTGCGCACTCACAAAATCCGAATTTTTTATACAAGTTAATCGCGTTAAAATTACTTTTACGAACTTCTAAAGTTATATTTTCTAAATTATTATTTTCTCTAATCATATTTTTAATAAGATCGGAAGCAATGCCAAACCTTCTATATTCTTTTTTTACATATATATAATTAATTTCTGCTCTTTCATAATAAATGGAATAACAGATGAATGCCACTAACATATTTGAAGTAAAATATCCCAAATATTTTTCATCAATATTTAATAAATCATTTTCTCTTACAATTAAACCAAAATTATTTGTCATTTCATTTAGTTGTAAAAGATCAGAAATTTCAATTTTTCTAATCATTCTTTTTTTTTAAATTTTCTTCTGCTTCTGTTAATTTTAAGTAATTTGGATTAACAGTATGAGGATTTACTGCAGAATCGTTTTTATGTCGATTTATTACTTTTAATACATCAATTTCTGGTTTTATTTTATTATTATTATCAATTTCATCGTAAGTAACAATCTTGTATGTTTTAAGTTTATCAATATTGTTCATAAATTCAAGAAAGTTTACAAATTGATCATTAGAAATAATATTTAAATCATTATCATATATAGCTATAAAACAATTACCACGTCTAGCATCTATATATGGAATTATATAATCAGTGGTAGTTTTTGTTGAAGCTAATAATTCTAAACTGGATAAAGGAATAATTTCTATATTTAGACTCCATGCTAAAACTTTCATTATTGTTAAACCAATTCTAATACCAGTAAAACTTCCAGGTCCTATTGTTACATAAATTTTTTTAATATCATTTATTTTTAATGAGCATTCTTTTAGTGCATTATCTATTAATGGTAATATTTTAACAGATAAATCTTCAATTATTTCTTCATGAAAAAAATAAATTTGCTCAAAATCTTTAATAATAGAAATTGTGATATTTTTGGTAGATGTATCTAAAAATAGGCTTATCATAAAACAGCCTCACATAAATCTTCGTATTTTTTTCCATAAGGGGTCATAATTAGTAGTCTTTTATTTTCATCAACTATTTTAAATTTGATATCAAGTCTTTCACTAGGTAAAATATCTTTAATCGTATCAGCCCACTCGATTACTACTACTCCACCTTTAGTAAAATATTCTTCAATTCCAACGCCTTCGGTATTACCATCTAGTCTATAAACATCCATATGGTATAATGGTAATTCTCCATTATATTCCTTAATAATTGTAAATGTTGGAGATGTAATTGTTTCATTTATTCCTAATGCATTAGCAATACCTTTAGCAAAAATAGTTTTGCCGCTACCTAGCTCACCATCTAAACATATAATCATATTAGGAAATTTTTCTGATTCAAAATTTTGAGCTATTTCAATTGTTTCTCTTTCACTTCTTGTTGTAATTTTATATTCCATCATTATCACCACAACTATTATAGCAAAAAAAAAAGTATTATTACAATACCTATTTTGTTAAACTTTTTAATAAGTTATAACCTCTAATTTTGTTTGTGAATTTAATTTTGAAAAATCACTTTCTTTTATTACTATTTTACTCTTATCACCATCTGATATATATCTATTATTTTCTAAGTTTTTAAAATTTGCTTTAATATCAAATTCTATTCCATTATTATCATAAGCTCTTATACGTTTAATAAATGTTTTATCAAAGTCAACACTAAATGGTGAATAATCACTTTCCCAACCAACTCTCAAAGTTGATTTAGTTACATAATTCTTACCATTATAGGAAGTAGATAGTATGTGACTAAAGTTTTTATGACTCTTTTTGTATGGTGAACCATATGGCAATGCAACAATATTGACATATGAATCTGGAATAATTTCATCCAAAATTTCATAAACACTACCAATTTGATAATTAGTTTCTTCAGAACTAATTTTAGTAAAGTCTGAATGTGTTGCTGTGTGATTACCAATGTCATATCCATTTTTTACTAACCATTTTATAATTTTTTCATTGTATTCTGGTTGATTAAAAAGGCTTGAATTGATAAAAAAAGTTGCTGTAACATTGTAATCTGGATATTTTCTTTTAAATTCTTCTAGAACTCCAATTGCACAATTAGGATCTATTATTATTTCACCATTTTGATCTAAGCCGGTTACTATAATATTATTTTTTAAACCGTCATCAAAAGTTATTATAATGGGACTTTTTCCTATTTCTACATCTATAATGCCATCAACATAGTCATTTAATCTTATCATCCTATAATTATTCTGATAATAAAATTCCAAATCATTTCTAAATGCCTCAATCGTGCGTTGATAACCATCTTTATCCACATTTCCACCTGTATACATCGTTTCAGAATTCAACTTATTATGAATTCCGTGGTACATCATAATAGGAATTCTACCTAATTCATTGACTTTATTTTCAGTATATTTTTTTAGTTGTATTTGCTTTTCTTCCTCTAACGTACCAATAATATAATCGACAACTAATTCTGTATTATCAATTAAAACTTCTCCTTCTTTAATACTTTGATTTACTAATTTGTATTTATTATATGAGTCTGAATAAATTTTATTTATTTTTAGAACTAAATTATTTTCAGATGCAAACTTTTCTAAATCATTTAATGTATAATCCTCTATATTTGGCATTAAATGTTCTATTTTTTCATCTTTATTAAAATTAAAAATTATAAAAAAACCAAATATCATAAATAATAACAAGCCAAATAAAAATATCTTTTTCATAAATCCTCCAATATAACAAAAATATTATGAGTAAAAAATTATAAAAAAATACAAAAAAAATTGGCAACTACCTATCTTAGCTTACACTATTTTCGGCGTGAAAGTGCTTAACTTCT
>CAKOYE010000049.1 GCA_934130485.1 uncultured Bacilli bacterium | reverse complement strand
GCGGGATGGAGCAGTCTGGTAGCTCGTCGGGCTCATAACCCGAAGGTCGTTGGTTCAAATCCTTCTCCCGCAACCATGGTTCCGTAGTGTAGCGGTTATCACGTCTGCCTGTCACGCAGAAGATCGCGAGTTCAATTCTCGTCGGAACCGCCATTTATTTTGGCTCTATAGCTCAGTCGGCAGAGCACAAGACTGAAAATCTTGGTGTCGGTGGTTCAATTCCACCTGGAGCCACCATTTATAATTAAGAAAAGACTAAGTGCGCTCGTAGATCAATTGGATAGATCGTTTGACTACGGATCAAAAGGCTATGGGTTCGACTCCTATCGGGCGCACCACTTCGGGAAATAGCACAACTTGGTAGTGCACTTGGTTTGGGACCAAGGGGTTGCAGGTTCAAATCCTGTTTTCCCGACCATTTATAATGGGGTATTAGCTCAGCTGGGAGAGCGCCACGTTTGCACCGTGGAGGTCAGGAGTTCGATCCTCCTATGCTCCACCATTATAGATATATAACATTGAGAAATCAATGTTTTTTTATTTTCTAAATACTATTTAAGTTCTGCAATTGATTTATACTATAAAATATATTATAATGTACTAAAAGTAGGTGTTGTATGAATATAAAAATGTATTTTCTTTTATTTATTATATATTCATTTATTGGTTGGTCAATCGAAGTAATTGGTGTGTTAGTTCGTGATAAACGTTTTGTAAATAGAGGATTTTTAATAGGACCATATTGTCCAATATATGGTTTTGGTGGAATTAGTATTGTTTTCTTTTTGACAAAATTTATGAATGATCCAATCGCATTATTTGTAATGGCAATATTTATTTGTTCAGTTTTGGAATATTCAACTAGTTTTATAATGGAAAAAATGTTTAAAACTAGATGGTGGGATTATTCTGATAAAAAATTTAATATAAATGGCAGAATTTGTTTAGAAACAATGTGGGCATTTGGTGCATTAGCCTGTTTTGTAATGTATATTGTAAACCCACCTTTAATTAACTTATTAAATTCAATTCCAGAACCAGCGTATGATATAATATTTTATTCAATACTGGTAATATTTTTGATAGATAATATTTTATCATTTAAAATAATTTCTAATGTAAAATCAACTGTAAAATCAGTAACAAAAGACAGTACGGAAGAAATTACAAAATACGTAAGAGAGGTATTAATTTCAAAATCAATTTTTACTAAGAGACTTATGAAAGCTTTCCCAACTCTTCAAGCTGGTATTAAAAATATTACTGATGGTATAAAAAAGGAAATTAATAATAGTCGGAAAAAGAAGAAATAATCTAATGATTATTCTTTTTTATTAATTATTTTGGTATAATTAGAATGATTGAATGGTGATAATATGAAGTTTGCTTCAATAATAGTTGGAATATACTTTGCAATAATGATTATAAAAGGCTCTGTTGATAATACATTTTATACATTAGTAGTTTTAGCCTTTGTTTTATATGGTATTTTGAAAAAGAAAAAAACAAAAAGAAAGTATAAAAAAATCTCTAGTAAAAAAAATAATACAACTAAACTAAAAAATAATAAAGTAAATGAAACATTTAATAGTTATAAAATAGATCCTAAAAAATTTAATCAGAACAAATATACAAATGAACCAGTAAATCAAACAGAACAATTCTCTATTGAAAAGAAAAAAATATCGCGTTTAAGACAAATGAAAGCATTATCAGCAAGCAATGTAACAGATACCAATAAGCTTTTTTACTTACAAGGAACATTTATGGATGACTATGTAGATAACTATGATATAAATGTACCATGTAATAAAAATAATCCAGTATATAACAATCTAACTATATACCAGTTGCGTAGTTATTTTTCGTGGCGTACTTTAATAAGAAATAAATTATATAAGCAAACAGAACAATCTTATGTATTTTTATATATTTATGAATTGTTAAATAAAATTGGCGTAAAAAATGAAATAGATGGATTAAATAAAATTATTGATTTATGGCAAAATTATAGAGTTTTTGATAAAAGTTTTGATAAATACCTATCAAATTGGGTAAAAGATTATTACATAATAAATAGAATAAATATTGATTTCAACTTAATAGAAGAAGAGTTTCCTATAAAGAATAACGATAATTTAGAAGATATTAGTGAAATTTTAATCGGAAACTATGAAAATAAATTAGAATTTCTTGATTCAATTTCAAATTATCACATTTTAAAAAGTAAAATTATGGAACATAAATATAGTTTTTTAATTAATTTAGTTATTCCAGAAATTTTTAAAAACCTAGATAAATATTTTAGTGAAAATAATTTATCGTTTGTGAATATTACCTTCGGAGAATTCAAGAAAAAATATTGGAATGTTTATGAAAACGCAATATATTTTAACAATAAGTTAGAAAGTGATTTTGTCTTTAAATTTAAAAATTTAGAAACATATTATAGAAAAGGCAATAATTACTATAAAGAAACGTTTGAATTATCACAATATTCAAAATGTATAGTAGGTTATATATTAAAAAACATAGAGATAACTTTAAGAGAATGTTTGAAATTTTCCAAAAACTTAAAAGTAAATATTAGTTCATTTGACGAATTATCAAGTAATGCAGAATTGTATTCAATTGTTACTAATAAAAAATTTAATATGATTATAAATAATACAATAAAGAAATATTTAATTGAACATAAAACTGAAATAAATAATATTATTACAAAAGAAAAAAAAGAAGAAATAGTAATTGATGCGAATAAATTTAATGAAATTAGAAAATCATCGAGTAGAATTCAAGAAAAATTAATTGTAGAAGAAGAAAATTATCTAGAAAAGGAAGAACAAATAGAGATAGAAATAATAAATAGTTCACAAGATATATTTAAGAATTTAATTGATAATTTAAATAATGTTGAATTAGATTTTTTAAAAAAGATTATTAATAACGAACCAAGAAATAATTTAATAGATTATTCTAAACAAAATAATATCTTATTTGAAATAATGATTGAGAATATAAATAAAGTTGCTTTAGAAACAATAGCAGACAACTTAATTGAAGACAATAGTGATGAAGTGATAATATATGCAGAATATATAGATGCATTAAAAGAAAAATTATAGGAGGTAATTATATGAATGAAGTAGTACCAAAAAGAATTGCAACTATGCTTATGAATGCCCTAAAGGGTGGTGTAGTTCCAAGGACCGGTTTAGGATATATTGCAGTAGGACGTGAAAATGAAATAAATGCTTTATTAAATGATGTTAGTATAATAGAAAGTGGAGGCGCAACATTTAGATTTATTGTTGGAAAATACGGAAGTGGAAAAAGTTTTTTACTTCAAACTATTAGATCACATGTTATGGAAAAAGGCTTTGTAGTAGTAGATGCAGACCTTTCGCCTGATAGAAGATTAGTAGGGAATAAAGGACAAGGTCTTGCAACATACCGAGAATTAATTCAAAATATGTCAACTAAAACAAGACCAGATGGAGGAGCACTACCACTTATTTTAGAGCGTTGGATAGCAAGTGTTCAAAACGAAGTAATAGAACAAAACAATATAACACCAAGTGATTTCAAATTTGTAAGTTTAATGGAAGCAAAAATATATGAAAAAACAAGTTGTATTGAGGGTCTTGTTCACGGTTTTGAATTTGCTAAAATAATTAATTTGTATTTTAAAGGATATATGGAATCAAATGATACTTTAAAAAACAATGTGCTTAAATGGTTAAGAGGAGAATATAATAATAAAACTGAGGTAAAACAAGAATTAGGAATAAATTTACTAATAACCGACGAAGACTGGTATGAATATATAAAAATTTTCGCACAATTTATGGTAATGGCGGGATATAAAGGAATGCTTTTATTAATTGACGAATTAGTTAATATCTATAAAATTCCAAATCAAATTTCACGTCAATATAACTATGAAAAAATACTGACACTATATAATGATACATTACAAGGAAAAGCTAAATATTTAGGAATTATTATGAGTGGAACTGAACAATGTGTATTAGATACGAAACGAGGTATATTTAGTTACGAAGCATTAAAATCAAGATTAGAAGATAGTAGATTTTCTAGAGATGATTGTCGTGATTTTTTAGCGCCTATTATAAAACTTCAAGCTTTAACTAAAGAAGAAATGACAATTCTAATAGAAAAATTAACACATATACATTGTGGTTTATATAACTATCAAACAAAAATAACAGAAAATGATATGATAGAATTTATTAAAACAGAATACGCAAGGATTGGGGCAGATTCGCATATTACACCAAGAGAAGTTATTAGAGATTATATTGAACTTTTAAATACTTTATATCAGTATCCAGATAAGAATTTATTAGAAATTATAAATGGTGATGATTTTAAATATACTAAGTCAACTACAAATGATGAAGAAATTAATGCAGAGTTTGCGGATTTTGAATTATGATGAATGATGCATTTTCCAAATTAGCTCCCTTTATTAAAGATTATATATATAGAAATAATTGGGAGAGTTTAAGAGATATTCAAGTTGCAAGTTGTAATGTTATATTTAATAGTGATGACAATTTGCTTTTAACGTCTTCTACTGCAAGTGGAAAAACAGAAGCTGCATTTTTACCAATTTTAACTGATATATATAATAATCCTAGTTCATCAGTTAGTATTTTATATATTAGCCCATTAAAAGCTCTAATAAATGATCAATTTTCAAGATTAAATGAATTACTTAAAGAAGCTGATCTTAAAGTTACTAAATGGCACGGAGACGCAAGTCAAAATAGAAAAGATAAAATAATAACAGAACCAAATGGTATAATACAAATAACGCCAGAATCCCTAGAGGCACTACTCATGAATAAAACTAGTGATGTCTATAAAATGTTTTCAGATTTAAGATATATAGTTATAGATGAGATACATTATTTTATTGGAACAGAAAGAGGAATTCAACTAAATTCTTGTTTAACTAGATTATCAAGAATAATAAATTATGTACCAAGAAGAATAGGATTATCTGCTACCTTAAAAGATTATAGTGAAGTGGAAATTTGGCTTAATAGTGATACTAAAAGAAATTGTTCTACACCAAAATGTGATTCAAAAACTAGAACAATTAGTCTTATGTTAGAAAGTTATAATGATAAAAAGAAATTCTATGAATCATTATATAAAAATTCTCTAAATCAGAAATGTATTGTTTTTTCTGAATCAAGAGCTAGTGTCGAAGAAAATGTTTCATCTTTAAAAGAAATAGCAAAATTAAATAAAACTGATGATGTTTATTATACTCATCACGGAAGTGTTAGTACAAACCTAAGAGAAGATACAGAAGATTTAATGAAAAATACTGATAAAAAAATAGTAACTTGTGCTACATTAACATTAGAACTTGGAATAGATTTAGGAAACTTAGATAGAATTATAGAAACTAGTACTCCATTTAGTGTATCAAGTTTTGTGCAAAGACTTGGTAGATCAGGTAGAAGAAATGGTAAATCGGTTATGCTTTTCTTATTTGATAAAAGTGAAACAGAAAAAAAAGAAAATTTTTATGAAAATATCGATTTTGATATTATTATGTGTATTGCAATAATAGAAATATATTTAAAAGAAAAATGGGTTGAACCATTAATAATACCAAAATATCCTTATGAAATATTATATCATCAGACAATAAGTCATATAGTATCGGTTCATAGTATTACACCAGCTTCTTTAGCAAGTTATATGTTAACGATTGAAGCATTTAAAAATATCACGAAAGAAGACTATAAAATTTTGCTAAATCACTTAATAAAAATAGGTCATTTAGAATTAACTGATTCAAATGAATTAATAATAGGACAAAAAATTGATAAAATGGTTAATAATTATAAATTTTTTTCAGTATTTCAAAATAAGTTAGAATACGTTGTATATGGTGATTCAAAACAAATTGGAACTATTACAGAAAATGTTAAAATTGGTTCTAAATTAAAACTAGCTGGAAGAACTTGGGAAGTAACTAGTATAGATGAAAATAAATTTAAGGTATATACAAAACCAAGTAGTGGTGAAAGTGTAAATACTTGGAAATCTAATATTATAACTAATATAGATTTTAAAATAATAAATAAAATAAAAGAGATTTTGCTTGGAAATGAAGTTTATGCTTACCTAAAAGATAATAGTAGTGAATTACTAGAAAAAAACAGAACTATATTTAAAAAGAATAAAATGGATGAAAAAATAGTTATTAATAGTGGTGATGATAAAATTATATTTCCATTTCTTGGAACTAAAGCTTTAACTACACTTTCATATATTATTCAAAATGAAGGATACAATAATGAAATTTTAAAGTGTAATGGAATACCACTTGGAATAAAAGTAAATGGTTTAATTACAGAAAAAAATGTAAAGAATATTATAAATAAAATAATAAACGATAAAATAAAAATAGAAGATATTAAATTAGATAATATTGAAATTAATAAAAAATATAGTGAATATATTCCTGAATGTTTAAAAGAAAAAGAATTTAGATATGATAGTTTATCTATCAATAAATTAAAAGAAGAATTAAATTATATACTAAAAAATTAAACAAATATTGACTTTTCAAATTTGATATTGTAATATATATACTCAAATCAAAGGAGGAATATATTATGTATGGTCAAAAACATTTATTTGAAATGGCAAGAATGCAATTATACAATCACCAATTGACTAATTATTTAGCTTTATTAAGTGATGAATCATTATATACTATTATGCATCTAATAGTAAGTGATGACATCGGTGATGACGAATGTCTTATTTATGATGCAATACGTAATGAATTTGCATATCGTGAATCTAATAAACAATTGAG
>CAKOYE010000048.1 GCA_934130485.1 uncultured Bacilli bacterium | reverse complement strand
TTATTAAAGTAAATCATAAAATTATTTAGGAGGTAATTTATGAAAGATTTAAAAATTGTTATAGATGCAGGACATGGTGGTGATGATCCAGGTGCTAGTGGAAATGGAATAATTGAAAAAGAATTAACTTTAGCAATTTCACAATATATGTATGATTTATTTAAAGAATTGGGTGCTGATGTTAAAATGACTAGGGTAAGTGATGAAACTATATCACCAACTGAAAGGGTTAACCGTATTTTAGAAGCATTTGGAAATAATAAAGATGTAATTGTTATATCTAATCACATAAATGCAGGAGGTGGGGAGTTCAGTTACCGCTACAAAGAAATGATTGGGTATTAAGATATTAAAATTTAAAAAATGTATAAAAAAATAAGGCAAAAACTTATTTTTAACTATAAAATATTAGCAAAAATATAAAAATTGTGGAAATATATGGTATAATTACTATATAAGATAAGCAGTATTTAATCTTTTTTAAGATGGATACTGTTTATTTTTTTGAAGTAGAGGTGTAGTAATATGATAAGTAAAAAATATGATGATTTTATTGTATATGAAGAAAAAAACAAATATTCTATTGTGCATATAAAGATTAACGAAGACAATTTTTATGAATTGTTGTTTAAATATTTTTTTAACGAAGAAAGATTATTAAAATATATAGAAAATAAAGAATCAATTTGTTTTACACCAACGAAAAAAAACTATGCTAAACTTTATAAGAATTTAAAAAAATTTATAGATGAAGAAAATATACTATTTGATGAAAATAAATTTTATAGAGAACTTGAAAAATTTATTGATATTACTGGAAAAGATAAAACTTCCTTACTTAAATTTAGAAAAGATAAGATTGGAAAAATAGGAGAATATATTTTTAGTGTAATATTACTTGAATATTTTAGGATGACCTGTATTATTCCAAAATTAACGATGATAACTGATCCAAATATGAGTGTTTTTGGAATTGATACTTTGTTTTACAATAAACAAAATAATATGTTGCTATTTGGAGAATCAAAGTTCTATTCTGATTTAAATAAGGGAATAGCTGCACTAAACAATTCTCTTTTAAGTTATGAAAAACAAATCGAAGATGAATATATGTTAGTATTATCAAATATTGATAATTATAAGATGCCAATAATAGAAAACAATTATATTGAAAGTGTGGAAGAATGTTTTACTTTTAGTGAATTTGTGAACCGGGAGAATATAAAAAGTATAGGGATTCCATTATTTGTTATGCATGGAGGCAAAATAAAAATTGATGAAATTTTGAGAGAGTTTGATAAAATTGAAAAAAAACAAATGTTTAATCTTGATACTATATATTACTGTATTTCACTACCGATTTTAAATAGAGAAAAGTTTAAAGGTGAATTTTTAAAATATATTTATGAAAGGATAGACGATTATGGAACCCATCAGTGAGATTAGGAAAAAATATATAAAAAAAATTGAGGAAGATAAGAAAAACATTCAAATATTGTCAGATGACTTATTTAATTTAGGATTAAATATGTATTCAAAAGAATTTAGTTTTGACTCTGCATTGTTTAATAGTTTTGCAATATCTAGTTTAGATGAAGAAATAATTTTACATAAAGAGCAATTAAAAATAATAAATATAATAAATAATAATTCCGCTGTTATTATTAGTGCACCTACTAGTTTTGGAAAAACTTTTTGTATATTTGAATATATTGCTAGGTTCTATCCAAAAAATATTGTTCTTATTGTACCTACTTTGGCACTTGTTGATGAATATTTAAAAAAGATAATAAAGAAATATACTTCAAAATTAAATGTTTATAAAACACATATTAACTATGATGAAAATAAAAAATATGATTTTGATAAACACAATATTTTTATATTAACACATGATAAAGTTATGGAATGTAGGTTTTATAATAATATAGAAAAGATAGATTTGTTAGTTATTGATGAGGTTTATAAGCTAAAAACCGATGAAACAAATGATAGAGTATTAGTTTTGAATATGGCTTATAAATATTTAGCTGACAAGGCGGAGAAATATGTTTTACTTGCGCCATTTATTAAAGATATAGAAGATAGAAATATTTTATCTAAGCAACCTATTATGTATAAAAGTAATTTTTCGCCGGTGGTAAATGAGCTTATTAAGATCAATTTAAATAGCAAAGAAGAAAAGTATAATAAAACAATAGATTTATTAAAAGGAAAATTATTAACACAAAAAAATTTGATATATTTTTCTACGGTGAAAGAATTAGCAAATTTCGTTAATAGAGAAATATGTAATACATATCCAATTATTAATCTAAAAAATGAATTGATTTCAAATTTTCTTCAATGGGCAAAAGATGAAATCCATGAAGATTGGTATGTTATTAAAGCTATGGAACGTGGTTTTTTAGTTCATAATGGTCAATTGCCATTAGGTGTAAGATTAATGCAAATAGATTTATATGAAGAAGAAGAAAATTTCAAAAATATGCTTTGTACTTCTACTTTACTTGAGGGTGTTAATATATGTTCAAAAAACATTATCATAACTTCACCTCAGCGTAATAAAACAGAATTTGATGCATTTGATTTTTATAATTTGGTTGGTAGAACGGGAAGGTTAAATAAACATTTTTTGGGATATGCATATTATTTAAAAGGTCCAAAGGACAAAGAATGTGTATTTAATGATGCAATAAAAACAATTAAATTTGAATTAACTGATAACGAAAGTAAAGATATAGATATTATTAATGGAAATTTTGAGAATAATGAAGATTTTATAACTTTTTTGAATGAGTTAAATATAACTTATAAAGATTATATTGAAAATATTGGATACAAATATCGTTTTTCTACAATTAACGAGTTATATACTTATTTTAGAGCAAATTACAGTTCGTTATTGGATATTATAAATAAAATGATAAAAGACGAAACTATAGGAAGATATAATTTACTATGTCAGCTTTTAAAAATTATATATTGTGAAACAACAATAAATCATAAAGTGAATATAGACTCTAAAATAATAAGTTATTCATTACATAAAAATAGATATAGTATAAAATATATTATAAATAAAATTTTAGAAAAAAACAAAGAAAATATTGATTCATTAATATCAAATACTATAAAATTGAAATATAGTATGATAGAACATGAAATATATTCAAAAATCAAAATAGTTTATTACTTTTTAAAATGTTGTGGTGCTACTGAAAAACAATTAAATTTATTAGAACAAAAAATATTACTTCCTATTGAAGTTCAATATTTTTCAAATTCAGAAATTAGAAAAAATCTTAAAAGTCTTGGAGTATATGAAAAAGATATTGAAAATATAATCAATGTTATTGGGGAAGAAGTCGAAGACATTGAGAAATTAAAAATTAAATTAAAAGAAAATGTTTCAAAATTTAAAATAAGTTTTTTATCAAAATATGTAATAGAACAGTTATAATTTATAGGAGGAATATATGATTTATATAACGGGAGATACACATAGAGAATTTTATAGATTGCATAATATAGAAAAAAACAAAAATAATATGTTGATTATATTAGGTGATACTGGAATTAATTATTATTTAGATGAAAGAGATAAGACGTTAAAAGAACAGTTAAATAGTTATAATATAAAATTATTTTGCGTTCAAGGTAATCATGAAGAAAGACCAGAAAATATATCAACATATAAAGAAATTGATATGTTTGGTGGAAAAGTTTTTATTGAAGAAGAATATCCAAATTTAATATTTGCTAAAAATGGTGAATTGTATGATATAGATAATAAAAAAGTATTAGTAATAGGTGGCGCTTATTCTGTTGATAAAAATTATAGAATAATATATGGTTACCCATGGTTTAAAGATGAACAACTTAATAAAGAAGAAATGGATAATATTTTAAATAAATATAAAGGACAACACATGGATATTGTTTTATCACATACTTGTCCATTAAAGTATGAACCTACTGAAGTATTTATGAAAGGTATTGATCAATCTGATGTAGATAAAAGTATGGAAAAATTTCTAGATAAAGTGGAAAAGTCTATAGATTATGATAAATGGTATTGTGGACATTATCATACTGAAAAACAAATTGATAAATTAGAATTTATGTTTGGAAGAATTAAAGTGTTTAATAAAGATGAATTTTATCCTAAGTATGATAGAAATGGTTATGAAATAATAAGAGATGTTTATAGTCAAGAAGAAGTTATAAAAAAAGATGTATTATGTCCAAAATGTAATTCTAAAAATATTCTAATACAAAAAGGAGATGGATACAAAATTAATGGTGCTGATTTTATAGCAATTATCTGTCATAATTGTAAGAAGGTTTATGGATTTTATGATGTTAAATACAAACCTAATTCTCCTAAAGAATTATAATATATATTATGACATCTAGTAAAAATTATTATTTTATGTTAAAATTTATCTAAAGGAGGACATTTTATGATTTATATGCATGAAAGCAATTTTAAAAGTAAAATTGCTAAAAATTATAATGGTATTGGTGATAAAATTAATGAATTTTATTTAAACACTTATTTAGAAACAAAAATGAAATTATTAGCAATTGATTTTTCTCAAGATGATGAAAAAACCTTCAGAACTGCAACAGATATAATAAATAATTACTATGAAAAGTTAAATAATTTTACAAAAGAAAATAAAATAACATCTCAATCAAAATTTAGATCTACTTTTTTAGAAGAATTAAGTACATATTTATTTGCAGATAATGATTATATCAAAAATGGGGAGCTTGGAATATACAATAAAGGTATTTATGCAGGAATGAAAATAGGAAATGATTTAAAAGTTAATATAATGAAAAAAGATGTTGATTTTTGTATAGGTAAAAAAGTGAAAATTGTAATAGATAATACAGAATATGAAATAATTTTGCCCGTTATAGCAGTTGAAGTAAAAACATATTTGGATGCCACGATGTTTGGTGAAGTACAATTTTCAAGTAAACTATTGAAAAATGCAACTCCAAATGTAAAGACATATGTATTAATGGAAACAAATCAAGTAGGTATAGATAAAATAATTTCTGCTAGGTATGATAAAACATTAAATGAAATGTTTGTGTTAAGGTTTGATGAAAATTCATTAATAGAATATGGTGTTTTAAAAGATTATTATGATCAAATTTGTGATGATATTATGAATATTGCGGTAGAACGAGGGATAACAACACCAGGAAGATTAATAAGTGTTGATGAATAAAAAAATCTACTTAATTAGAAAAATAATTAAGTAGATTTTTTGCTATTGCATTAGCCAAAAGCGGAGGAACAGCATTTCCAATTTGTTGATATTGTGATAGGTTTTTTTCCCAAGACATTGTGGTTCTTTTTCCATAAAAAATATAGCGATCTGGAAAAGATTGTAATCTTGCTCCTTCACGAGCAGTATAATTTCTATTTATATATGGATGAATAAAATTACTTTGAAAACTTGCTGGTATAGTAGGTGATGGCTTATCAGGATATGGACGCATATTATTTTGAGAGAATGTTTTACCACTGATTTTAGTTGCATCGCCTCTTTTTCTTTGCTTATGACAGTCATCAACATCTGCAACAGATTGGCCACATTTTATATGTGCAAATCTATCAATTAATCTTTTAGTATGCTTCATAGCTACATGGTTTTCAATATGATCACTATTTTTTCTTGCCCATTTTTGATATTCATTTTGTGGTTCATTTTCATAATTCATTTTTTCTTGCCCTTCACCAGATTTTATTTGTGGCAAGTCCATTATTGCTTGTTCTATAGTTATTTGTTCATTGCCAAACAAGAAGGGTTTAGGAGAAATTTTATTTTCTTCAAATTTTAAATCTTTTCTTATTCCAATAAACACTACTCTTACTCTAGATTGTGGAACACCATATTCAGCGGCATTTAATTTGCAAATTTTAACATTATATCCCGCTTTATAATATTCAGCTAAAATTAAATCTTTAACCAATTTATTTTCTTTAGTTTTCATTGATAAAATTCCAGTTACATTTTCCATAACAAAAAATTTAGGTTTATAATGATTTACAAAGCGAACAAAATCCATGAATAAACTATTTCTAGGATCATTTTTATCTCTATTCCCACTCAAAGAAAAACCCTGGCAAGGAGGACCTCCAATTATTCCATCAATTTTTATCTTTTCTTGTAGTAGGTTGTCAAAATCATTTATTTGTGTGATATCACCTACAATAACTTTCGTGTTTTTATGATTATGTTTATAAGTTTCTGCTGCCCATTCGTCTTTTTCTATAGCTAAAGGAATATTAAATCCAGCCATTTCAAAGCCTAAACTTAATCCTCCACAACCTGCAAATAAATCAATTACGTTCATTTTCATTTTTAATACACTCCTTATTTTTATTTATATAATCAACAATCAACTCACAAGTTTTAACAGAAATATTAGAGCCATTTTTTTTAGTAATTGTTTGAAATTCATTTTTAATACTAGTTGGTATCATAATATTTAACCTGTTATCTTTGTTTTTTCCTTTAGGTCTACCAGGACTATTTTTCTTATTCATTTGTATCACCAAATTAATTATAACATATTTTTTTAGTAAAATAAATACATATTTAAAACATTTTAAATACACATATAAAATGTTTAAAAAAATTTCATTAATTATCTATTTTTATAACAGTATTAATATCTGTTTTCGTATCTAATTAGTTTTAATTAGAGATTAATCATTAAAGTTCGCCTTTTTTGCACATATTTTCAATAACAAATCCAATATTTTTATCCAGAAAAATACTACATTTATTACTAATTGACTTTCTATAATCATGTGATACAATATAGTAGAATATGAAATAATAATGCAATTATATGTATTTATAGCATTGACCTTACAGAAAA
>CAKOYE010000047.1 GCA_934130485.1 uncultured Bacilli bacterium | reverse complement strand
TCATCACCTCAAAATTCATATTAATACTAAAGGTAATAAAAAAATAATAATTTAGAATTACCTCAGTTAATATATAATATGAAAAAATATTTTTTATAAATAATTTAATTAAACTAAAATTAGTACTTTTTAATAGTAAGTAATAATATATAGTTGCTTATTATTACGATATTATGATATAATTTAACAAGAAATTGTTATATATATTTAGAACCTTAACAATTACAAACATAATATTATTAATAATTAAGTATATTATGATATATATATTAAGTAGGTGGAAATATGAATGAATCGTTATATGAAAAAGTAAAAAGATTTAAAGAAAAATATCCTATGACAGTATGCTGGAGATTAAAAGCACATTGTAAAGTCGTTGAAAGACACTTAAATAGTGACGAAGAAGTAAAATACGCTTTTGTAGCTCAAAAAAATAATAATCCATTAGATATTATAACAACTTATGTAATTGCTATAACAAATAAAAGGATTCTTTTGGGGGAAAAAAGGCTTTTAATAGGATATTTATTTACTGCTGTTACTCCAGATATGTTCAATGATTTAAAAGTTCAAACCGGACTTATATGGGGAAGAGTATATATTGATACTGTAAAAGAATATATTGAATTATCGAATATTGACAAAAATGCTTTACCAGAAATAGAAACAAATGTTGTAAATTATGTTATGGAAGAAAAAAAGAAATATGGTTTAAAAGATAAAAAAAATATTTAAGAGGGTATACCTCTTTTTTTGTCATAATATTGAAATTTTTATAATAATTATATATAATTATTGTAGAGAAAATTGGAGGATTTATGAAAAGAATATTACAAATATTAATTTTACTTTTTGTGTTTTATTATATAATTCAAATTATTTTTGATTTTACCAATAAAGGATATGTGACACAATATTCCAAAACAATTGATAATAATGAATTTAATATAAAAGAAACATACAATTCGAATCAAAAAAATGAAAGAGATAATTATTATTTAGAAATTTCTACAAATAATGAAACGTTTTACTTTAAAACTTATGAAAATTTGAAAAAGGTAAAAAATATAGTTAATGATATAAAATATATAAAAACAGATAGTTATTCGTGCATATTGCCAATTACAAAAAATAAAAAATTAATATCAGATATATTATGTCAAAATGCTGATAGTATTAATTATTACCATAATATAATTGGTTTTGATTCAAAAATAGACGAATTTGCAAATAGTATAGACGAATATAATGTTAATAACTGGATAGATTCTGATACTGAGACAAGTAAACTAGGTAATGTTTATGTTTATCGAAATAATATTGGTGATAATTTATATTTAGGCCTTACAAGTTATAATGGATTATACAATATAAACAATACTGTATCAAAAGGAATTATAAATGTTTCGGTATTTAACAATGATATTTATAATCCAGAAATTAGCATACAAATAAATAATTATTATCTAGTTGCAGATTATAATGAAACTTATGGATTTACACAATTTTATTTAATAAATTTACTTAGTAAAGAAGTTGAAACAATAAAAGATAAATTTAAAATTTCTTTAAACAGTTATTTTCTAGGTAAAGATGGCAATAGCGCTTATTTACTAGACGTAGATAATAAAAAACAATATGAAATAGATACTAAATCAAAAAAAATAATAGAAGTAGGAAATGATTCTATAGGAGTTAAAATTTATAATAATGGTAAATTTGAAAATAAAAACATTTATGATGTTATAAATAATAAAATAAATTTTACTTATAGTGATATAGATAGTAGTTTATTTACTGAACAGTTTTATAAAATCGATAAAATTGGTGGAAACAAATCAGGATACTATTATTTATATGAATTATCTGATAATGGTTACAAAGTTTATAAATCTTATGTAGAACAACCTAACAAAAAAATATATTTGTTTGAAACAAGTAGTGCTGATAAAGTAAAATATATAAATGATTCTGTTATATTTATAAGAAACAATTTTATTAATATATATGATGATCAATATGGTGAAAAAAAATTAATTAAATATGATGAATTAGAATTTAATAAAAATATAAATATCTATGGATATTATAGGAAATAGTATTGTATAAAAATAATTGAAAAAACTTTTAAAAATATTGAAAAAAAGTTTTTTTTTGGTTATAATAGTTTATAGAATAAAGGGAGGCTAGATACTATGGAGAAAATAGTAATTTTTAATGCTAATAATGAAAGTATGCAGGTCGAAGTTGTAAGATATTTTAGTGAAGGTGTAAATAAATATTTTATTTTTTCATTACATGAAATAGATAATCAAGGACATATGAATATATATGTTACAAAAACTGTTGAACAAAATGGTACTTTAATTGGAACAAATATTATAGATGATGTGGAATGGTCAAATTTAAAAGCTAATTTACAAAGAATTATAAAGGAAAATAGAGCAAATGGAAATGCAATTGTTAATGATTTACCATATAATAGTTTACAAAATATAAAGGTTGCAGATAGAAGAGCTTTAAAACTTTTGGCAACATCGGTAGATATGTTAAATATGGGTTATAAGGTAGAACCAATTATTAATGATAGTATTCCAGAAGCTATTGATCATAGTTTTGCACAACAACCTGTGCAAAATGTTCAAAACGAATCAAATAATCAACCAAATCAATTTAATAATTCACAAAATATTGCAAGTAATATCTCAAATGAACAACAAAATATTCCAGTTCAACCACAAAATATTGCGCAAAATGACATAGGAATATTTAATAATCCACAAAATATCTCAAATGATGTTCAAAACTTTACACAAAATTCAAATATAAATCAACCAACTGTTCAAAATCCTGTTGAAAACTCAGTTTCAGAAAATTATAAAGAACTTTATTTTAATGAAAAAGAAAATAATCAAAGATTAGTGGAGGAAAATAATCGTTTGATTAATGAACTAAATAATTATAAAATTATGATTTCTGATATTAAAAATATCTTATCAAGATAATGATAAGATATTTTTTTGCATATAATTAATTGGGTGAGATAATATGAAAAATGCAATTAACTACTACTATCATTTATATCCAGTAAACATTTATCAAAATGAAAAACAATATAAATTTGTAATAGATGATTTAGAATATTATCTTGTACCATATAATTTTGACTTGAAACAACTTTCTCTCGCTTATGAAATATACGAATACATTTGGCAATATAATATATATTGTCATCAAATAATAAAAAATGTTATGGGGGAAATTGCCACAAATATTAACAACAAATATTATGTTTTGCTCAAAACTGCAAAATATAATAATCAAAAAATAGATTTTAATAATATAATGTACTATTATCTTGCAACTAGATCTCTTCATTTAGAAAATATTAGCAATACAAAATCTTGGAGAGAATTGTGGATTGAAAGAGTTGATTATTTTGAATACTTAATAGCAAATTATAAAAATAAATTTCCATTAATAAGAAAAACTGCAAGCTACTATATAGGACTTGCAGAAAATGGTATACAATTACTTCTAAATGTAAAGAATAATTCTGACTATTGCATTACTCATTATAGAATCAAAAATAATTATACGTTGTTTGATTTTTATAATCCATTAGAATTTATTGTTGATTCAAAAACAAGAGATGTAGCAGAATATTGTAAAGAAAAATTTTTTTATAACACCTTAGATCTTAATGATGTAATTAATTATATTGATACTAATTTGTATAGTAATATAGATAGTATCATGTTTTTTAGTAGATTATTGTATCCATCGTATTATTTTGATCTATGTGATGAGATAATTTACAATAATATCAACGAGAATACGCTTTCAAATATAATTGTAAAAAACGAGGAATACGAAATATTTTTATCTAATATATTAAATTATTTGAAAACAAAATTTCAAATAACAGATATTGAATGGTTAAAAAAAAGTTAGAAAATCTAGAATTTATATACTTCTAACCTCTAAAACATCTGGGACTTCATCTTTGATTGCAGCTTCAATTAAGTCTTTTAATGTAACATCAAGTAATCCACAATTTTGACAAGCACCAAGTATTTTTACATAAACAATATTATCTTCATATTTTATAAATTCAACATTACCACCATCTGCAATTAAAAATGGTTGTATTTGTTCTATTAATTCAATAATTTTCTTTTCTTGATCTTTCATAATTTCACCAAGAACATTATATAATAAAAAAAATAAAATGTAAACTTGTTTAAAATATAAAAAAATATGTTATAATACTCTAGAGGTGGTTCTATGCCAAAATATCAAAAAGGAAAAATTGTAGAGGGAATTGTTAGCGGAATAGAGTCATATGGTATATTTGTATCTTTTGATGAATTTTATAGTGGATTAATTCATATATCTGAAGTATCAAATAACTTTGTAAGAGATTTACATGATTTTGTTCAAATAGGTGAAACAATTTATGTAGAAATTTTAGATGTTGATGAAGAACAAAGTAAGTTGAAATTAAGTATTAAAAACATTAGATACAAAAAAAATAGCAAAAAAGAAAAGAAAAAAATTGTTGAAACACGTAATGGTTTTAATACGCTTGCTCATAAATTGCCAATGTGGATAAAAGAAAATTTGGAAAAAAATGAAAATGTTATCAAATAATTTTTAAAATGTATTGACAAAGGTAAAGATAGATGGTATCATTAAAGACGTCTGGTGAGTTTAAATGGGCGATTAGCTCAGTTGGTTAGAGCACCTGCCTTACAAGCAGGGGGTCATAGGTTCGAGTCCTATATCGCCCACCATTATGCCGGAATAGCTCAATTGGTAGAGCAACTGACTTGTAATCAGTAGGTTGTGGGTTCAAGTCCTATTTCCGGCACCATTTTATGGAGGGATAGCGAAGTGGCCAAACGCGGCAGACTGTAAATCTGTTCCTTCGGGTTCGATGGTTCAAATCCATCTCCCTCCACCATCTGTTTGTGTTATTGCCTCGTAGCCAAGCGGTAAGGCACCACACTTTGACTGTGGCATTGCGCTAGTTCGAATCTAGCCGAGGCAGCCATCTTATTTTATGTCCCGTTAGCTCAGTTGGTAGAGCATTTGACTTTTAATCAAAGGGTCGGCGATTCGAGTTCGCCACGGGACACCATTTAGAAATAAAAAGTCTTTTAAAATGAGGACTTTTTTTATGATGTTTTTTAAAAACTCCCAAAAAATTCCTAAATAGCAAATTTATCTAATTATTCTTAATAAAATATAATAAGAAAGAAAAGATATTAAGAATTTTTCTTAATACCTCTTCTTTTTTTTTGAAAAACAAATGATAATTAACAAAACTACTATTATAGTAGTAATTAAATAAATTAGTTTAGTTTGTAATAAGAATGTAAATAGACTAAACTTTATTGTATCAGTTAAGAATACATCAAATGTATCCATTATGCTACCATCATATATTATATTTACACTACCCAATTTCTCACCAATTTTATTTTTGTATGAAATTTTATCTAATCCATTATATTCATATTTTATTTTGCTAGTGTCAAAAGCGTTACTTAAAAATTTGGTAACTGTAATAGGCGATGTAATGTCATATTTTTTTTCAGATGAATATTCTTCATCAATTGTTCCAATATAATCACCTATATTAATTATATTTTTATAACTATAATTTGTGGAATAAAAATTATAAATTGTTATAGCATCAAGTAATTGTCTTGGTACATTACCTCGATAATCGGCTCCGGCTGTAACTAATAAATAATTGACATTATTATAATTTGCGATACTGGACATACATAAACCAGCTTCATCAGTGTAACCCGTTTTTGAACCTAGAATATTAGAAACATTAAAAGAATAATTGTTTGAAATTTTTTTTAATGTACTATAAAATGTCAAATTACTAGTAGTTGTATATTCTCTAGTTGTGTACATATCTTTAAATGTTTGATTTTTTAAGGCATATTTTAATATTATAGATATATCCTTTACGGTAGAATAGTGATTACTACTTTCTAAACCAGTTGTATTTTCAAAATGAGTGTTTTTAAGCCCAAGTTCGATCGCTTTATTGTTCATTAAATTTACAAATTCACTTTCACTTCCAGAAATATTCAAGGCAAGTGCACGTGTAGCGTCAGCCCCAGATGGTAACAATGCACCCATTAATAAATCACGAAAAGTTACATTTTCACCAACTCTAAAACCAGCAACTGAAGCACCAGCTTCTGCAAGACCAGTAAAAACATCGCTTTTTAAAATTATTTTTTGATCTAAATTATCTATATTTTCTATTGCAACAATACAAGTCATTATTTTAGTTAAACTTGCGATTGAAGTTCTTTCTTCTGAATTTTTTTCATATAATATAATGTCATCATCCATATTGTACAAAATAGCAGACTTCGAATAAATATCTAACTCTTCTGCATAACATATATTTGCGCCATATAAAAATGATATGATTAATATAAAAAAAAGCAAAAATCGTTTCATAAATACTCCCTCTATGATAGATATTATAGCATAACTTATTAAAATAATTGTATTTTTTCTGAATAAATAATAAAAATATAAAAAAATTTAAAAAAATAGTTGCCAAATCAAAAATTTTATTATATAATTAAGTAGTCAATTTGATTATTGCCTTTATTTTATAAAGAAATGGATATCAAAGTGATATTGATGCCTGAGTGGCGAAATTGGTAGACGCACAGGACTTAAAATCCTGCGGGAGTCAAATCCCGTGCCGGTTCAAGTCCGGCCTTAGGCACCATTTATTTTTGGAGAAATACCCAAGTCTGGTTGAAGGGACTGGTCTTGAAAACCAGGAGGTCGGGTAACCGGCGCGGGGGTTCGAATCCCTCTTTCTCCGCCATTTGATTTATATTTTTGATATCGCGGGATGGAGCAGTCTGGTAGCTCGTCGGGCTCATAACCCGAAGGTCGTTGGTTCAAATCCTTCTCCCGCA
>CAKOYE010000046.1 GCA_934130485.1 uncultured Bacilli bacterium | reverse complement strand
GGAACAAATAATGTAGGAGGACTTGTTGGAACAAATGGTGGAATAGTAAGTGATGTAATTGTAAGTGGAAATGTAACCGGATCTGGAAATAAGGTAGGTGGAATTGTTGGATATCAACTTGGCTCTACGGGAAATGTTTTAAAAAATTCAATTGCAAGAAATATGAGTGTTGTGGGAATCAAAAATGTTGGTGGTCTTGTCGGTCAATCAAATGGATTAGTATCTGGTATATCTGAACACGTTAAAGTAACAGGCGAGTCAAGTTCTTGCAGTATTCTTTATAGAGAAAGCACAACATATTGTTCAAGCGATAGTACAGTAAATGGTAGTACTGTTACAGGAAATTATGTTATTTCAATTGAAACATCCTCTTTAAATGATTTATATTCAAATATTATTAACACAAGTAAAAATGGTGATAATGATTCTAATGGTTATTATTTTAACTATGATGATTTATTAAAGATGATGATTATTACGAAAGTGTAGGTGGTCTTATGAAAAAAATTATATATATATTATTAATTACAATTTGTCTTTCTGGTTGTAACAAAAGTATTGAACAATCAAAAAACGATACTAAAAATGTAGCGTATGATCAAGATTTAAATAGTGTTTTTTCTAGTTTTAATATGTTGGATGATAATAATTTTGAATCATTTATTGGATTGCCATTAAGTTATGTATCAAAATACTTTGTTGGTTTATCTAATTATCCTGATATTAAAATGGTAATTGCTATTAAACCTTTAGATAGTTATAGCAAATATATAGATATGTCAGTTGAACTTTATTTAGATAGCATTTTAAGACGTTTACAAATTGACTATTTTTCAGAAAATAATATTTTAAATGATAAAATATCTTTAATAGAAAACTGTTTTAAGTCAAATTATAATGGCTATTATATCTATATAGTTTCTGATAATAATGAAGAAATTTTTGAAATTTTAAAAACGTATTTAAAATAGTTGAAAATTGGTTTAATATTTTGAATAAAAATTCACATTTGTTTAAAAATAATAGTGGAGGGATTTTATGAAAAAAATATTAATACCAATTTTTTTTGTTTCATTACTATTACTAGGAGGATGTGGAGAAAAATTAAATAATACTCCAACAAAACAGGTTGAAATGTTTTTTATGAATTATCAAACTTTAAATCAAAAAGTTATTAGTGATTTAGATAATGTTTTAAAAGATGACAATACAATGACTGAAAGTCAAAAAGAAAAATATAAGAAAATAATGAAGAAGCATTATAAAAATTTAACTTATGATATAAAGGATGAGGTAGTTAATGGTGATACTGCAGTTGTTACTGTGGAAATAGAAGTATATGATTATTCAAAAGTAAAGGCAAGTATTGATGAGTATGCAAAAAATCACAGTGACGAATTTTTAGATGAGAATAATAATTATAGTCAGGAAAAGTTTATTGATTATAGATTAGCTGAACTTGAAAAAGTAAATGACAAAGTAAAATATACTTTGGATTTAAATTTGACTAAAGTTGATGATAAATGGGAGTTAAATAAGATTTCAAGTTTAGATGAGGATAAAATTTTGGGTATTTATGAGTATTAAAAATAGGATTAACCTATTTTTTTCTTGATTTCTTATAATTTTGTGATATAATACTTGGAAAAAAAGGGGGCAATTTTTATGAATAATGAAGTTTATGATGATATAGCAGGTGTTCAAAATTTAATAGATAAATATGCATATAGAAGTGATTTTAGTCATTCTAATGCGTTAAAATGGGCTAAAAATGTTCATCCATTTTCTAAAATATCTCAAAGTTATTTATTTAGTAATGAAAATTTATCTTCTTACTATAATTTATTTAATATGGATTCAAAGCCAGTTTTAACTGTAACTGGATCTGGAGATCAAGTATTAAGTGCGATTCTTTATGGTTCTAATAAAGTTGACACTTTTGATTCTAACAAGCTTGCTTATTATAATTTAATGTTAAAAAAATATGCTATAATCAGTTTGAATTATAATGATTTTAAAAATTTTTATTGTTTAAATGAAGGAAATAATAAATCAGCTATATATAATTATTTTTCACAAAATATTAAGGAAAATGATGTAAAAATTTTTTGGGACGCTTTTTTTTCTCATAATTCTGAGAATTTTAATTGTTGTTTTTTAGGTAGTCGTTCATTAGTAAATTTAGTTGAAAAAAGGATACCATATATGAATGATACTAATTATAAAATTTTAAGTGAAAAATTGCTTAATAGTGAAATTAATTATAAAAATATTGATATGTTTGATATAACGAATGAATTTAATGATAAATATGGATTTATTAATTTATCTAATATTTTACAATACATTACTGATAAAAAAAGATTTATAAAAATGATTAATATGTTATCAACTGACTTTTTATTAGAAAATAGTTCAATACTTTTAAACTATTATTGGACTGATATGTTTATATGTAATGATTTTTTTAATAAGGAAATTTATGAATTTTTTGGTGTTGATAGTTTATTAATTGATGATTTAGCTATTAATGGTATAAAAAAGGAAGCAGGAAAGATAGCTGTATATACAAAAAAATCCAAATAATTGGATTTTTATTTTGTTTCAATATTAGTTAGAATCCAGTCATAATCTGAATTATTGTAAATTGTTCCACAGTATATGCATTTTCCTGTATTATTTACATCCATATTTGCACCACATGAAGGACATTTTCTAACTAATCCTTGTTCTTTAAAGTTTCTTATTTTTGTAAATGTTAGATAATTTTCTTTTTCAACTCTTGATGAGTTATTACCACTTATAAGTTTTTTTTCTGTTTTATCTATTATATAATCCATATAACGTGAAGTTAGTTTGACATTAATAATAAAATTTTCATCTGTAATATTTACATTTTCTATTTCAGTTGATTTAACATTTAATTCGTCATACATTTGAGTTTGATTTTTTTTATTTAATTCATTTAATTTTTCATTAAAATTTGTGTATACATCATTACTTATAAAATGTTTTACTCTATCTAAATTATTTGTCATAAATGATATATGCAACATAACAAAAATATTATCTACTTTTGTTTTAAACTTACTTTCTGAAAATGTATTATCTAATTTTATAATTTCATCTAGCATATCATATTTCCCTTTCATATAGCAGTTCTAATTTTTTTATCAAGTAATTTTCATTTTTATTTAGAATTTCAATTTCATATGTTTGTATCATTTTTTTATTATATTTGCCTTTTATAATATTATTACTACTATCCATAACATAGTCATAACATTCAATAATTAATCGTAAATTGATTACATTATTTGTTGAATCAATTTTAGTAATATATGAATTAATATACTTAATGTTTTGTACTATGTTTTTTTGATTTTGCACTTTTAATGTATTTATTTGTCTTTCATATAGATCATAAACATCATCAGTTGTTATAGATTTTATTGCCTTCAAATCATAATTCATTTTTTTTACTTTTATATTGGATAATAGATTATATGCTATTTTTTGTATTTCTTCTTTATTGCTAATTTCTTTCTGATTAAGTAATAGGGTATCATTTTGTTTTCTTTCATATATATAATTTTTTTTCTTTTTATTACCTTTTATATTAACAAGCAATGTGGAAAGAATGATAATAAATATCATTATAATAAAGATTATTATTTTATCACTTATAAAGTTTTTTAGAATCATAACTGTATTGTCAATATTTAATAGCATATTATCACCTATTATCACCTATTATTTTTTATCTTTGTTTTATCATTTGTTTTTTTGTCATAATTAAGTTAGTTTCATTATTAATAATTGTAGATGCACAATATTCACATTTTCCACTAGAATTAATTGATAATTTAGCACCACAGTTAGGACACTTATCTATATTTACTTTATTTGTTGTTTTAGCAAATGTTAACTTATAGGTATATGTTAATTTACTATACTTATTACCTCTTACAACATTATTGTTATTATCAACTAAATAGTCATAGCAACTAACAGTAAGTATTGTTTCAATAGTTTCTACGTCATTATCGATGTAAATATTTGAAATATAGTTATTAATATATTGAATGTTTGACATAATATTTTTTTGTCCCTTAACTTTTAGTGTTTCAAGTTGCATACTATACATATTATAAATTTCATCGCTAACTAAATCTCTAATTGTATCCAGATCAAAATTAGACCACGCTTCTTGTATTTGTTTATAGTTGTTAAATACAGTTGTGTTAAATTCTTGAATATTAAGTTCTGGAATAATACTGTGAATTTCCTCATCACTAAGTCTTGGAATAGATGTATCAGTTAGTGAATTTTTGTCACTTTTAGAACCAAATATTAAAGCAACTACGATAATTACAATAATTAAGACAATTGTGAAAATAACTATTGAACCATCAATATCTGAATCATAACCTGAGCTTCCCCAGTCTGAGCTTCCCCAATCAGAAGAACTTCCCCAATCGGATGAACCCGTATCCCAACTTGAATCAAAACCAGAATCAGCTTTAATCTTAAATGGATTAAAAACTATACTTAAAAGTAGTGTTAATAAAATTGTTAATGTTAAAATAATTTTTTTCATAAAAACCTCCTATTAAATATTTTATCATATTATTTTAAAAATTAGAATTGTTATATTACTTGTTTTTATCATAAATATATTTTTTATTAATATTCTTATATTTAAATTGTCTTATAAAGTTTACATTATATATTTAATTATTATGAATAATTATTTAATATATTTTTACATTTAAATAATTGCTTTCATATTTTGTCCAATTACTCATATATTTTTATAGGTGGTTATATGAAAAAATTTGTACTAGTGATTTTGGTTATGTTTATGTTGATTCCTATAAAGGTAAATGCATTTGATAGTAGTGCTAGTAGTGCTATATTAATGGATATGGATAGTTTGAGAATTTTATATAGTAAAGATATTCATAATGTTAGATCTGTTGCATCAATTTCTAAAATAATGACTTGTATTGTTGCTATTGAAAGTGGAAAACTTGACGAAGTAGTAACAATAGGTGATGAGATTTTACCGGCATATGGATCTGGAATTTATATAAAACAAGGTGAGCAGTTAAAACTTATTGATTTATTATATGGCTTAATGCTTAGAAGCGGTAATGATGCTGCTCTTGCTATTGCAAATTATGTAGGTGGTAGTGTCGATGATTTTGTTTTAATGATGAATGAAAAAGCTAAAGAAATAGGTATGAAAAATTCAACATTTAATAATCCAAGTGGTCTTGATGCTGACAAAGGAAATTATTCGAGTGCGTATGATATGGCGTTATTAACTAGTTATTGTATGAAAAATGAAATTTATAAGAAAATTGTTGGAACAAAAAAATACGTGTTAACTACAAATATGAATACCTATGCTTGGCATAATAAAAATAAATTATTAAATAGTTATAAATATACGACAGGGGGTAAGACAGGTTTTACAGAAAAAGCAAGAAGAACCTTGGTAACTACTGCAAGTTACAATAATTTAAATTTGGTAGTTGTTACACTTAATGATGGAAATGATTTTCAAGATCACAAAAACTTATATGAGGAAGCTTTTAAAAACTATTCTTCATACAAACTTTTAGAAATCGGAAATATAAATATTTATGATGAAAAATATTATTTGGATAAAGAGTTATATATAAAAGAGAGTTTTTCTTATCCTCTTATGAAAAATGAAAAGAGTAACTTATTTTTGAAAATTGAACTTAATAGGAATGAATTTGTAAAAGATGATGATGTAGTTGGTCTTATTAAGGTTATGAATAATGATCAAAAATTGTTTGAAACTAATATTTATGCTAGAGAAATTTCAAAAAAAGAATATAAGTGGTATCAAAAAATTTCAAAATGGTGGAAAAATTTATGGTAAATAAAATATGGGCTTTTTTAATAATTATAGGTTTATTATTTTCAATTTTAACAGGTAATTTGGATAATATAAATGCCGAAATTTTAAGTTGCACAAAAACTTCTTTAGATATGGTTATTAAAATATTACCAGTTATGGCACTATGGTTAGGTATTATGAATATTGCGTCTAAATCTAATTTATTAAATAAATTTTCTAAATTTATTTCACCGTTACTTTCTAAAATTTTTCCTGAAATTCCTAAAAATCACGAGGCATTTAGTTATATATCATCAAATATAATTGCTAATATATTTGGACTTGGAAATGCTGCAACTCCTTTTGGAATTAAGGCTATGAAATCATTACAAGAATTAAATCCTAAAAAAGACGAGGCAACTAGAAGTATGATAACTTTTTTGGTAATAAATACTTGTGGTTTAACGATTATACCAACAACTGTTATAAGTTTACGTATGATGTATAATAGTTCTAATCCAACTTCCATTATATTGCCTTGTATAATAGTAACATTTTCTTCTTTAATTATAGGTCTTATTATAGATAGATTACTTTTTTTTAGGAGTCGTAAATGATTGAATTAATTTCTAGTGCAATAATTCCTATAATTATTTTATTTATAGTTGTTTATGGTGTTAAGCAAAAAATAAATATATATGATGTGTTTATTGAGGGTGCTAAAGAAAGTATTGAAATTGCTATTAATTTGTTTCCATCTATGTTGGCAATGATTTTTGGTGTAAATATTTTTCTTAAAAGCGGTATTATAGATTTTATATTTAAAAATATTACATTTTTTAATATTCCACATCAAATAATTCCTATGATAATTATGAGGCCAATTTCTGGTTCTTCTGCATTAGCTATTTTAACTAATATTTTTGCTAGTTTTGGTCCTGATTCTTTTATAGGCGTTTTGGGTTCTATTTTGCAGGGATCCACTGATACAACTTTTTATATTTTGACAATTTACTTTGGAACTGTAGGTGTGAAAAAAATAAAGTATGCATTAACCGCTGGAATAATTACGGATCTTGTTTGTGTTATTATGAGTATTTTAGTTGTTTTTTTACTTATGTCATTTTGAGTTTTGGTAAAAATAAAA
>CAKOYE010000045.1 GCA_934130485.1 uncultured Bacilli bacterium | reverse complement strand
AATATTAAAGATATTTTAACTTTAGATGATGATAATAGATATATTGTTATAAGTAAAACTAATTATGAGGGAATAAACTATTATTATTTAATGGATGTTAATGTTAATAGTAATATAAAATTTTGCTATGAAGAAGATGATGAATTAATTGAAATCGATGATAATAAATTTATAACAAAATTATTACCATTATTCTATAAAGAAGTAAGAGGTAAAGTTGATTTAAATAAATTAAAAAATTTTAATCAATAAATCCAATAAAAAGTGTAATATTTTAATTTTTAATATTTTAAAAATATAGAAAAAAATCTATATTTTTATTTTATATAATTTATGTAAAAATAACACTAATTCATCCAAAATTGTTGACAAATTGGGACAATAGTGGTATTATAGCACTCAAAAAAGAGGGGGATAAATGTGAAAATAGGAAATATAGGAATAGATATAGATGGGGTTTTAACTGATATTGAAAGTTTTCAATTAAAATTCGGTGAATCATTTTTTAAAAATAAATATAATAAAGATATTGTAAATAGAAATGGTTATACAATAAAAGAAATATTTGATTGCACTAAGGAACAGGAAAAAGAATTTTGGACAAAATATTTATTACAATACTCTATAAGTACTAAAGCAAGAGAAGGTGCTTCAGATTTTACTAATAAAGTTCATAAGAAGGGTGGTAAAATATATATTATTACTTCAAGATATTATACTGATAAAGATAATTCATTAGGTAAAATTATGCGTTTTATAGTAGAAGAATGGTTAAAAGCAAATAATATTTACTATGATCAAATTATTTTCTGCAGTGATGATAAAAAAGATGCAATAAAAAATAATAATATTGAAATTATGTTTGAAGATAGCGCAAAAAATATTAATGATTTGAAAGATTTAACAAGTATTGTTTGCGTTAATGCTAACTACAATAAAAGTGTTACAGATGTATATAGAATTAATTCATTTGATGAACATACTTTTGATTTAGTTGTTGATATTATTAATAATAATGAATATAAAAAAATAGAAGATAGACATATTAATGAAATAAAACCAATATCTGGTAAGGGATCTATTGATAAACCTTGGATGAAGTATTATTCTTATGAAGAAAGAAATATTGAATTACCTAAAATGAAAATATATGACTATTTATACAAAAATAATCAAAGTAATCTTAATAGAGTTGCAATCAATTATTTTGATAATAAAATAACATATAAAGAATTATTTCAAAAAATTGATGCTTTTGCTACATCTTTTATTAATTTAGGTGTAAAAAATGGGGATATAGTTACATTATGTTTACCAAATGTTCCAGAAGCAGTTTACGCTTTTTATGGATTAAATAAAATAGGTGCTGTAGCAAATATGATTCATCCTATGAAAAGTGGTAATGAAATTAAAGAATGTATAAATCTTGTTAATTCTAAAATAATGGTAATGATAGATAATTCATATAATGAAGTTAATAAAATAATAGATGAAACAAATGTTGAAAAAGCAATTGTCGTTTCAGCTGGAGATTCAATGCCATTTCTTATGAGTAGTGTTTATAAGGCAAAATGTGAAACTAAAATTGATTATAAAGATAAATATATAAGTTTAAAACAATTTTTACGCCAAGATGTTAAAAGGAACACTGATTCTAAATATGAAGAAAATAAAACAGCAGTTATAATATATACAGGTGGTACTTCTGGTACTCCAAAAGGTGTTGAACTTACAAATGATAACTTTAATTGTATGGTTCATCAACAAAAGGCTACTGCTAAAAATTTCTCTTCAGGCGATAAAATGTTGACTATTATGCCTGTATTTCACGGATTTGGATTATGTAGTTCAATCCATATGCCATTATCGTATGGTATTACTACAATTTTAATACCTAAATTTGAATCTAAGAATTTTCACAATTTAATAAAAAAATATAAACCAAACCATATATTTGGTGTTCCTAAATTATGGAAAGCTTTAATTTCTGATAAAGAAATACAAAAAATGGATTTATCTTTTATGAAATATATTGTTTCTGGTGGCGAAAATATGAAAGATGGTCTTGAGGATGAAATTAATAATTTCTTAAAAGAACATAATTGTTATTCAAAAGTTAAAAAGGGGTATGGTTTATCTGAGGCAGTTGCGGGTACAACTTTATCAGATGACTACTGTAATTTAGTAGGTAGTGTAGGTATTCCATTAATTTGTAATAGTTTCAAAGTCGTTAAACCTGGTACACAAGAAGAAGTCAATTATAACGAAGAAGGCGAGTTCTGTATATCCGGTCCAACTGTAATGAAACAATATTATAATAATGTTAGTGAAACAAATATGACTATTCAAAAACATAAAGATGGAAAAACTTGGTTACATACTGGTGATATGGGATTAATGACAGAAGATGGAATTTTATATTATACAGATAGATTAACAAGAATGTATGTAACAGGAGGTTTTAATGTATATCCTCCAAGAATTGAAAAAGTTATTGAAAGTAATAAATTAGTTGAAGCGTGTGCTGTTGTGCCTATGAATCATCCATATAAAGATGTTAAAGTTCCAAAAGTATATGTTATTATGAAAGATGGCGTTAAACTTAATGATCAAATAATTTCAGAAATAATGAATACTTGCAAGGAAAATTTGGATTTACATCATCAACCATTCAAATTTGCTGAAATTGATGAGTTTCCAACGACAAAATTAGGAAAAACAGATTATAAAGCCTTAGAAAAAATGGCAGAATTAGATGATATTAAAGTAAAAGTAAAAAGGAGATAGTATTATGAGTGATTTTGGATTTCAAGTTGGTAGAATATTTGGTACTCCTTATTTTAAGGAGAAATATAATTTAAAAATTGTTAATAGTGAAGCAATACCTAAAAGTGGTGCCATAATACTATGTGGAAATCACCTACACGTTCTTGATCAATTTCCTGTTATAGCGTCAACAAAAAGGACAAGTCATTGGATGGCAAAAAAAGAATACTTTGATTCAAAATTAGGCCCATTATTTAAAATGACTGGTGCGATATGTGTTGATAGATATGGTAATGCTAAAGCAGCTGAAGTAGAAGCTATTAATTATCTAAATAACGGAAGTGCTGTTGGATTGTTTCCAGAAGGTACTAGAAATGGTTTAAAAGAAGAAAGATTAAAGGAATTATATGAATTATATAAAAATAATATGCGATATGATGAATTTAAAATGGAAATGCCTAAAACTACATTAGCATCACAAATAAATTTGTTAGAAAAATTATATAAAGAAGGAAAAATTACCTTAGAAGAATATAAGGACTATATATTAACGTCAAAAGAATCTTTATTAAAACTTTATGAAAAAAATATAATTTCAGATTTTGAATATAAAGATTCCATATTACTTCCATTTAAGTTTGGTGCTGTATCAATGGCTCAAAAAACTGGAGCAAAAATTGTTCCATTTGGTGTAACTGGAGATTATAAAAAAAATAGTCAAAATTTAATTGTCAGTTTTTCTGAACCTTTTGAGGTAGGTAAAACTGATTCATTAGAAACATCTAACTTTGAATTGCGAGAAAAAATAAAAAAACTTGTTTATAGTAATATAAATACAAAAAACTAATTGATAATTAGTTTTTTTGTGTTATAATTTAGTTAGATGATAGAGGTGTTTTACTAATGGTTTTAAGCAATATGTATTTTCAAATTTTTAGTTTTATATATATTACGATGTTAATTATTATATATTTTTCTAAAAAAAGACTATTATCATTTGAAAATAAAATTTATGTATATATGTTAATTGCAAATTTTTTTGGATTAATATTAGATGTTTTAAGTATATTTACTATTATAAATATTGATTATTATCCAATTTTAAATTTTATTATAACTAGGTTATATTTACTATATCTTTTATTTTGGGTCAGTTTATTTACGATTTATACGATGTCATTATGCTTGAATGATAAGAAAAATCTAGAAAAAAGCCAAAATAAGATTTTTAAAATATTTATGATATTATTTGTTATTTTTAGTTTTGTTATTTTTTTACTTCCACTTGATTTTTATAATTTAGACGGAAAAATCTATTCCTACGGAATGAGTGCTAATTTATCGTATATAATTGGTGGAATATATATTGTATTATGTATTATTGTTGTTTTAATTAATTTCAAAAAAATTAAAAAAATTAAATGTGTTCCATTATTATTATATTTAATAATGTTTCCATTAATTTTATCTATACAAGCTATGTATCCAGAAATGTTACTAGTAACATCTACGGAATCATTTATAACATTTTTAATGTATTTTACAATTGAAAATCCTGATATGAAATTAATTGAGCAGTTAAATATTGCTCGTAATCAAGCAGAAAAAGCAAATCAAGCAAAATCAGAATTTTTATCAAGTATGAGTCATGAAATTAGAACACCATTAAACGCAATTGTAGGATTTAGTCAAGCTTTAAAAGAAGAAGACTTACCAGAAACAGCTAAGGATGAGGTTGAAGATATAATGTCTGCATCGACTAGTTTACTTGAAATAGTAAATGGTATTCTAGATATATCTAAAATAGAAGCAAATAAATTAGAAATTGTTAATACTGAATATAATTTTAATAAAGTTTTAAAAGAACTTGTTTCTTTAACTAAAGCACGTTTAGGGGATAAACCACTTGATTTTAGAACAAATTTTGACCCTAATATTCCACCAGTTTTATACGGTGATCACGTAAGAATTAAGCAGATAATATTAAATATTTTAACAAATGCTGTTAAATATACAAAAGAGGGATATATTGAATTTACTGTAAATTCGGTTATTAAAGATGGTGCTTGTAGATTAATCATTTCGGTTGCTGATACAGGTATTGGTATAAAAAAAGAAAATATAAATAAATTGTTTAGCAAGTTTCAAAGATTCGATTTGGAGAAAAATATTACTATTGAAGGAACAGGACTTGGAATGGCTATCACTAAAAAATTAGTTGATTTAATGAATGGAACTATTGTTGTACAAAGTGAATATGGAAAAGGATCTAAATTTACAGTTGCAATAGATCAAGCTGTCGTTAATAAAAAAACTGAAGAATTAGAAAGTGAAAAGGAAAGCAGTTTCAATTTTAATGATTTAGATTTATCTAATAAAAAAATATTAATTGTTGACGATAATAAAATTAATTTAAAGGTTGCTAGTAGATTGTTACAAAGTTTTAATGTAGCCGTTGATACGGTATTAAGTGGCAGGGAATGTCTAGACAAAATAAATAATAATGAAAAATATGATTTAATTTTAATGGATGATATGATGCCAGGTATGACAGGTGTACAAACTCTAAATCATTTAAAACAAATCAAGGATTTTAATACTCCGGTTATTGCATTAACTGCTAATGCGATAAGTGGTATGAGAGAAAAATATTTGAGCGCTGGATTTGATGATTATTTATCTAAACCGATAGATAAGCAAGAATTATCGGTTATTATAAAAAAATATTTAGGAAGGGAGATTTAATTATGAAAACAAAAGAATTTTTAGAAAGTAATGGTATTGATGTAGAACATGGATTAGAATTATTGGGGGATATGGAGATGTATAATGAAACATTAGAAGATTTTTTGACAGAATCAGAAACAAGATTACCTAATATCTTAAAATATAAAAATGAAGCTGATATGCCAAATTACGCAATTTTAGTACATACTATGAAGAGTGATTCAAAATATTTAGGGTTTACTACTTTAGCAGAATTGTCTTATAATCACGAAATGCAAAGTAAAGCAGGTAATGTTTCTTATGTAAACGAAAATTATGATTCACTAATTAAAGAAGCTAATAGAATTATTAATGTTGTAAAAGAATATTTAGGAAAATAGAGGTGAGTATATGGAAGGTAATCGCAAAATTTTGCCAATATTTATATTAGTAATTTTAATTGCTTTGGTCTTTATTTATAAATTCGTTGATTTTAGTTCTCTTAGTTCGGATACAGCTATTACGATTATCATTGGTTGTGTAGTGGCTTTACTATTAATATTTTTAATATTATATATAATTATTTCCGTTCGTAATAAAGAAAAAACAAAGGAATTAAGACATCGTGATAAACTATTTAATTCGTTAGTAAAAAATTCTGATACTATATATTTAATGTACGATAATAAAAATAGAGAATTAGTTTATATGACACATAATTTAGGTGAAGTATTAGGATTAAAAATAAACGAAAATGAAAATAAAAATGAACTAGATATTATAAAGGAAATATTTGAAAGTGAAGCTTTGAAAAGTCAATTAGATAGTTGGGATGAACAAAATGAATTTTTAAGTCAAATGTTTTCATATCATAATCCAAACTATCAACATAAAAGATGGTTAAAAATTAAAATTTATCCTTTTATTGAAAAAAAATCAAGTTATTATGTTATTTTAATTGCGGATGCTACTAAAGAACATGAACAACAACATTTACTTGTATCTCAAGCAAGTGATATAAAAATGCGTGAAAGACAATTAAATCAAGTTACTACTTTATCTTATGATATTGAAATAGATATTAATTTAGTCTCATTGGAATTTAGTTTGAAAAACCTAAAAGATGACACTAAATATTTAGGTGAATCTGTAAGTGGAAAATTAGATGATTTAGTCTATATAATTAATAAGCATGTAATAGAAAATGACAGAAATAAAGTGTTAAATTTAGTATCACTTGGAAATTTAATGAAATTATCCTGTGAACAAGTTAATGATGAAATTTCTGTTAGATATCAAATTATAAGTGATGAAGATATTTGGTTAGAGAGTAATTTATTTTTTACAACAAATAGAGGAGAAAAATATGTTACAATTTTAACTAAGAATGTTACTGAAAATGCAGAATATATGCGTAGACAAAATACAATGTTAAAAACTGCTTTAGAAGATGCTAAAAAAGCAAATGAAGCAAAATCAGAATTTTTAGCAATTATGTCACATGAAATAAGAACTCCAATGAACGCTATTATTGGTTTAAGTGAATCAGTATTATCAGAAGAAATTGGTGAAAGTGCTAGAGAAGATATTGAAAATATTAATACTGCTAGTAACAATTTACTTGATATAATTGATGGGATATTAGATATTTCTAAGATAGA
>CAKOYE010000044.1 GCA_934130485.1 uncultured Bacilli bacterium | reverse complement strand
TCCTAAAACGCTAATTGCACATCCTATTGCGCCACCAGCATCACTTACATTCTGTGAAATAATGTAAAATACAGCCCTTGTAATTGCAAGAACAAAGAAAGTAAGTAATCCTGTTATAAGCCTTTTTACAAATCTTGAACTATTTGATTTTATTTCATTTGCGTCTTTTGATGCAATTCCTTTTATAAAATCTACAACTCCAAATACAACTATACCAAGTGGTGCTGCAATTAGTATAGCTTTATATAGTCCGGATAAAACTCTAGTTAAAACGTCTGGTAATCCACAATCAAGTATAAACATAAATATACTCCCTTTCTAGGAAAATTATAACATATTTGCACTTATATATCAAATATATATCATACAAATTACACTTTTTTTTGAATAATCGTAAATTTTTATGTAAACAATATATTAGAGGTGGATATTTATGAATTTATTGTATATTGAGAACAAACCTCTTCTGACTAAAATTGTAACATATTTAGATTATGGAAAGATTAATTATACAACGAATATTAATGATAAATTTGATACATTAATTGTTTCTCAAAATAGTAAAAATACATTAAAACTTATGGAAAGAGCTAAAAAAGTTATTTATATTGCTTATTTGGACGAATTAAAAATTTGTAAAAATAATTATAATTATGTAAGTAAAATGAATACGTTTTTTAATAAATGTAATTTTATTATTGTTAGTATGCCATATTTAAAAAAAATTATAAATCATAAAAAGATAATTATAATTCCAATCGAAAATTTATGTATTGGTTTATGTAAAAATAAATTATTTAATTTGGGAAGAAAAGATGTAACTATAATTGATAGTAATTACAGATTTTTAATTAACTCAGTTAGTATTGTAAATGATTATCCTAAAATTAATTTTAATTTAATTGGTTATAATAGTAATTTGTCAAAAAAGGATGCTCTTTTATTAAATGATTTGCCTAATAACTTAAAATTATATAAGTATTGTAATGAAAGGATACTTCAAAATTATATTAATAATAGTTTTTTAATAATTTTTTTTGATAATATTATAGAAAGTAGGGATTATTTAAATATTTGTTTAAATTTAAAAAAGAATATGTTAATTTTAAACAGTGATTTTTGCTATCAATATTTAATTGACAATAAAAATTCATATTTATTTTCATTAGAAAATATATCTAAAAAAGTTAAGAAAATTTTAAGTAATCGTGTTTGTAATTTAGGTGGTGAAGGTTTTAATTTAATAAAAGATAATAATTTTATAAATATTGCTGACAAATTCTGTAAACTTTTAAAGTAAATGTATCATTTTATATATTTTTAATTTATAATTATGTTAGGTGATTATATGAGAGATTCTATTTTGGAAATTCTAAAAAAAAGTGATTCAGCATTAAGTGTTCACGAACTTGAAGATAGGTTAGGGATTAATGATGTTGAAGGTTTAAAATCTTTATTAAAAGTTTTAAATGAATTAGAGGATAATTTAAGTATATATAGAACAAATAAAAATAATTATATGCTTTTTAATAATAGTCATTTAAAAGTTGGTAAAATGATTGGAAATAAGAAAGGATATGGATTTGTTGATATTGAGGGCGATGAAGATGTTTTTGTTGCTGCTTTAAATATGAATGGCGCTATTCACGGTGATAGAGTTATAGTTGAAATTATTTCTAAAAAAGGCCTTGATTTGGAAGGTAGAATTGTTAAGATTGTTGATAGAAAATTTAAACAAATGGTTGGCGAATTTTATTATGATGATAAAGTACCTAAAGTTAAATTAGATGAGCAAAAAGTCAATATTGATATTATTGTTGATAAAAATAAGACTATGGGTGCTATGAATGGCCATAAAGTTTTAATTAAAATATGTGAAAAATTAAAAGGAAATTGTTATAAAGCTCAAGTTATAAAAATTTTAGGTCATAAAAATGATCCTGGAGTTGATATTTTATCAATTGTTAACAAATATGGAATTAATGACACTTTTTCAGATGAAGTAATGGATGAAGTTCAAAAATTGCCAAATGAAGTATCTGAAGAAGAAATAGTTGGTAGAAGAGATTTAAGAGAAAAACAAATTTTTACTATTGATGGTGATGATACAAAAGATATAGATGATGCTATTTCAATTGATATTTTGAATAATACAAATTATAAATTAGGCGTTCATATTGCTGACGTAAGTTACTATGTAAAAGAAAACTCTAAAATAGACGAAGAAGCATATGACAGGGGAACTAGTGTATATTTAGCTGATAGAGTAATACCTATGTTACCTCATAAGTTATCAAATGGTATTTGTTCTTTGAATCCTAATGTTGATAGGCTTGCGATATCTTGTGAAATGGAAATAAATCATAAAGGCGAAGTTGTTAGTTATGATATATTTGAAAGTGTAATTAGATCAAAAAAACAAATGACATATAAATGTGTTAACAAAATTCTAGAGGAAAATATAGTTCCAGATGGTTATGAACCATACGTTGAAAGTTTAAAAAAAATGATGGAACTTTCAAAAATTTTAAGAGATTATAAAACAAGACGTGGTTGTATTGATTTTAATATTGAGGAAGCAAAAATTATTGTAAATGATAAGGGTGAAGCAATTGATGTTGTTTTAAGAAATCGTGGAGTTGGTGAAAAATTAATTGAGGATTTTATGATTGCAGCGAATGAAACGGTTGCGTCTTGTATTTATTTTATGAATTTACCATTTGTATATCGTATTCACGGAGAACCAAATGAAGAAAAAATTAATAATTTTCTAAAGTTTATTTCTATATTAGGTTATAAAGTAAATGGAAAAATAAAAGAAATTACTCCAAAAGAGATGCAAAGAATATTGAAACAATTGAGTGATAAAAAAGAGTTCTCTATTTTATCAAGGCTTCTTTTAAGAAGTATGCAAAAAGCTGTTTATGATAAAAAAAATATAGGACATTTTGGAATTGCAAGTAAGTGTTATACCCATTTTACTTCTCCAATAAGAAGATATCCTGATACAACTGTTCATAGATTACTTAGAACTTATTTATTTAATCATCAAACTGATAATGATACCATTGAATATTGGGATAATAAATTACCATTTTTAACTGAACATTCATCAAATAAAGAACGTGATTCAATTGAATGCGAACGTGAAGTTGATGATATGAAAAAGGCTGAATATATGGAAAAATACATTGGTTTTGAGTATGATGGTATGATTAGTAGTATTATGAGTTTTGGTATTTTTGTCGAACTTCCAAATTCAGTTGAAGGTCTTGTTAAAATTGATGATTTAACAAATGATACATATGTTTTTGATGAAGAAACATTTAGTTTAAGAGGAAAAAAAGACAAACGTGGTTATAGACTAGGTGATAATGTTAGGGTAAAAGTTAAAGCTGCTAATAAGGAAGCAAAAACGGTTGATTTTATTATTGTAAAGAAATATGTCTAAGAAAAATTTCATTTTTGAAATTTTTTTCTTTAAAAAGATTTTTAAAAATAGAATGTATGTTATAATTATTCTTAGATGGTAGGTGATTGTTTGTTTTCTTCAATTTTGTATTTTATATCTTTATTGTCATTAATAATTATTTTTTTATTTATAAAAAAATCTGATAATAAACAAAATTTAATTAAATGGTTAATAATTACCTTTGGTCTTGTTTTTTGTTATAATTCTCTTGTTTCTTACTTATTAAATTTATTTTTAATTCAAATTAATTTAATATCTCTTACAATTACAAATTTATTAGTAATATTAATAATTATTTTGACTGGTATTAAATCAAAAAATTTTCAAAGGTATTATATTTTAAAACGTGATATTGTTGCTATTATAATATTTATCTTTGTACTTTCTTTTGTATGTTTAAAAAAATTTGGTTATTTTAATATTTCTTATGAAACAAGTGATCCTGGTGTTCATTATTTAACAGCAAAAGATTTTTACGATAATTTATCACTATTAAATCAATCAACGAAAAAAACAATTGTTAATTTTGAAACTAGGCAATTCGCTTCTTATGCAAATTTAGGAATAATATTTGAAATTTTTTCTCCATTTATAGATTATTTTGATTTTTATAAATTATATATAATTTATGATGTTTTTATGTTAATGTTATCAGCATTTATGTTTTATACCTTAATTTCTGATGATGAAGGAAAAGTTAATTTTTTATTTTTAATAATTGGAACTTTATTTTATATAATGGGATATCCGTTAAATAATTTAATATTTGGCTTTTTTTATTTAGGACACTCTTTAATTATTATTAATTTGATTTTAATATTATATAAGTATTATAGTAAGAATAATTTTAATTATTTAACTTATATAATATTATTAAGTATTACTAGTACTGGATTATTTTTTACATATTATTTTTTTGTTCCAATTATATATATTAGTTTTTTTGTTTATTTAATTTATAATTCTTTAATTAAACAAAAAAAATTATGTTGTAAAAAAAATTTAATATTTTTACTTTTAATAATTATTTTACCATCTATAGCTGGCTTTTTCTATTTTATATATCCAAATTTGGGTAATTCAAATCAAAATTTTATTTATCAACTTTCTTTGGATGGTTTTTGTTATGTTGATATAATTAACAATTTTATACTATTTATTCCAATTATTTTTTATTATATTATTTATTTAATTAAAGATAATAGAGTAAATTTAGAATGTCTAATTTTTATTTTTTCACTTCTTTTTGTTACATTAATTTTAATTTTAATATTAAATAAAATGGCAAGTATTTATTATTTATCTAAAATATTCTATTTAATATGGTTTATTAGTTTTTATTTAATATTTGAATTTATTTATGATGTTTTTAATAAAACAATATCGTTTAATTTTCCTGTTATTTTATTATGTTGCATAATTTTATTTATAAGTTTTTTATTTAGGTCAAATTTGGTTTCATTTACTAAGGATCATAGTGATGATAAATATAATACTATTTTTGGTATTTATAAGTATAATCTTGATAAAATTATTTATCCTACAGTTATTCTAAGATATGATGAAATGGAAGAGTTAAAATTATTATATAATAATGGTGTTAGAAATATATATTCTAATGCGATTCCATATGCAAGAGTTTGGTTAACTTCGTATTTTGAAACTAAAAAAATTGATTATCCTGAAAATCAGTTGTATAATTATATTATGGATAATTATTTTTTCAATATTGATCTTGATGAGTTACCTTGTGATCATTATGTTATTCTTTTTTATAGAAAGTCAATATTAAAGTTTTTTTATAATCAAAATAATAATGAATTTAATAAAAATTTTTATGATGAATATATAAAAAAATGTGATAATTGTAAATTTAAATATTATAATACATTTTTATTAGTAGATAAAAAATAGAATGGAGAAATTTATGAAGTTAAAAAGATTTAGTATTTTCGTATCCTTATTATTTGTTTGGTTGTGTGTTACTGGATGTGTGAATGAAGAAAAAAATGTAGATTTATCTTACAAGAATGATTTTAATGTAACAATAGATAAACCTTCTAATAGAGTTTCAATGATTACAGCTGGTGATGCCCTAATTCATAGTTCTGTTTATCAAGATGCATTTATATCTGGAGATAGTTATGATTTTAAAAAGATGATACCTTCGATAAAAAATTTGGTATCGGGTTATGATTTAAAATATTATAATCAGGAAACAATTATAGGTGGTAAAAATTTAGGAGTTTCAACTTATCCTTGTTTTAATTCACCTGATGAAATTGGTGACGCTATGCTTGATGCCGGTTTTAATATTGTAAGTCTTGCAAATAATCATACCCTAGATAGAGGCGAAAAAGCAATTTTATATTCAACACAACAATATTGGGCTACAAAAGATGTAATGGTTGCTGGTAGTTATGATTCTTTTGAACATAGAAATAAAATCAATGTAAGAGAAGTAAATGGTATTAAATATACTATGCTTTCTTATACTACTAACACAAATGGTATTAATACTCCAAGTGGTAAAGATTATTTAGTAAATAGATATGATCCAGAGCAAGTAAAAAAAGATATTGAATCTGTAAAACCTTATACTGATGTTATAATTGTTGCTATGCACTGGGGAGAGGAATATACAGCAACTCCTGTAAATAGTCAAAAACAAATTGCTGGGTATTTATCTAGTTTAGGTGTAAATGTTATTATAGGAACACATCCACACGTTATTGAACCTATTGAATATATTGGTGATACTTTGGTTATATATTCTTTGGGAAATTTCATTTCTGCACAAATTGGTATTGATAGATTGGTTGGCGCTATGGTTTCTTACGATATTGTGAAAAATGATGATAATACAATTAAAATAGAAAATGTAAAGGCAAATTTGATATATACGTATTACAATAATTTTAGAAATTATTATGTTTATCCATTTACTGAATTAAATTCTAATATTCTACCAAACTATGTTTCACTGTATGAAAAGTATTCTAATATAATTAAAATGTATGATAATTCTATTGAAGTAGTTCCATTAGCTTAGGTGAATTATGGAAATTAATAATAAAAAAGCATATTATGATTATCAAATATTAGATACTATTGAGGCAGGTTTAGTTTTAAGCGGAACAGAAATTAAGTCAATAAGGGATGGAAGAGCAAATTTAAAAGATAGTTATGCAATTGTTAAAAATGGTGAAGTATTTATTCTTAATATGCATATAAGTCATTATAAGGAAGGAAATATTTTTAATCATGATGAAACAAGGACAAGAAAATTATTGCTAAATAAAAAAGAAATATTTAAACTTCGTGATACGGTTGTATTAAATGGAAACACGTTAGTTCCTTTAAAAATATATTTTAAAAATAATCGTGCTAAATTACTTTTGGGAATAGCTAAGGGTAAAAAAAATTACGATAAAAGAGAATCAATAAAACAACGTGATGTTAATAGGGAATTAAAAAAACAATATAAAAATTTAAATTTAAAATAGAAAGTGTGTACTTTTTATTTTTTTTTGCTATAATGTTATTGGGACTGATTTGGGTTCGACGGGAATAGGAGGTACTAAACTGCAAGTCGAAGGTACGCGTTAAGTACAAACAAAAATTAAATGGAAATAAATTAAAAAATGCATTCACTTCATTATTCGCTAAGAATGATGTTGTATTTGCCTAATTAATAGGGGATGCAACTTTCTTTAAAATTTTGCCTGTGAGTTTTTTAGAGAGTTCGATTTAGCAGGATATATTATTATTTAGCATAGAAGTAATAATGAATTTTATATGCTTACTAAATAATTAGTTGTCAGTTACTATAATTATTTAGGAATTTAATTAATTGACTAAACTTGTAGATGTTTTTTACTAAATATTTTTGGACAGGGGTTCAATCCCCCTCAGTTCCACCAGTGGCGAATCTGTTCGAACTATTCGAACTTTAAATACATTTTCAGTCTGAAATATGACTGATTTTT
>CAKOYE010000043.1 GCA_934130485.1 uncultured Bacilli bacterium | reverse complement strand
TCAAAATAAGAATTTTTTATTTGCTTTGATTATTTCTTTGTGCTTTTCTTGCATCTCTACAAGCTTTACATCTTTGAGGTTTATTAGTAAAACCTTTTTCTTGATAAAATTGTTGTTCACCAGCAGTGAAAACAAATTCAGCACCACAATCCTTACATTTTAAAGTTTCATCTTTAAATTCCATTGCATATACCTCCTTTTTTTGATTTTGATTTAAAAATTTATTTGGCTTTCAAAAAAAGAAAGATACGAAATAAAATTAAACCACCTATAATATAGCATTAATTAACAAAAAAATCAATATACAAAAAATTAATATTTATCATACTATAACATATTATTTATTGAGGTGTTTTATGAAAAAAATATTAGTTTTATTTGGTGGTAATTCTACTGAACACTATGTATCTTGTAAATCAGCAAAAAGTATTTTAGAAAATATTGATAAAAAATTATTTGACGTTACAAGTGTAGGCCTTGACTTAAATAATGAATGGTATATATATGAAGATGAATTAGAATATTTAGAAGAAGGAGATTGGATAGACAAAAATGTTATAAAAGTAGAAAATATAATCAGTTTCTTAAAACAATTTGATGTTGTATTTCCAGTAATTCACGGTAATACAGGAGAAGACGGAAAAATTATAGGATTGCTAGAACTTTTTAATATAAAATATGTAGGATGTAATTTAATCAGTAGCGCAATTGGATTTGATAAAGGATTTTCTAAATATGTTTTCAATGAATTAGGAATACCACAAACAAAATATTTAATTATTCAAAATGATATTAATATTAAAATTATAGAAAAAACTTTGAAATATCCTATGATAATAAAACCAGCTAACGGAGGTTCATCAATTGGTATATCAAAAGCTACCAACAAAAAAGAGCTAATTAATGCAATTAAAATAGCCCAAAAATACGATAAAAAAATAATAATTGAAGAATTCATCAAAGCAAGAGAATTAGAAATAGCCATATTAGAAGACAAAAAATTAATAATATCTGATCCAGGTGAGATATTATCAGGTAATGAATGGTATGACTATGATGCAAAGTATAGCAATAAAGATTCAAAAACAATAATCGCAAACATTCCAAAAAACATAAAAAATTTAATTAAAGAATATGCTAAAAAAGCTTTTATCGGAATAAATGCTAAAGGTCTAGCACGTATTGATTTTTTCTATAAACCAGATACTGATGAAATTTTTATTAATGAAATAAATACACTACCAGGGTTTACTACAATTAGTATGTATCCTAAATTAATGGAAAACGAAAAAATTTCTTATAAAAATTTAATTACAAAATTAATTAACAATTCTTATTATTAATATTATAATAATAATCCAATAATTCATCACTATAATTTGTTATTTTCCCACTTGGTAATATTAACATTCTATCAATTCCTATTTGATTAACAAAATGTTTGTTATGACTAACCAAAATAATTGTACCTTCATAATCGGCAAAATTTTGTCCGATTATTTTTTGAGTCTCTGGATCTAAATGATTAGTTGGTTCATCTAGTAACAATAAATTTGCTTTTTTTAACATTATTTTAAGTAATGATAATCTAGCTTTTTCTCCTGGAGACAAAACATTAACAAGTTTAAAAGCATCATCACCATAAAAAAGAAAACTTCCCAATAAACTCCTAAGTTCATTAATACTATACTCTTTTGAATCAATATTTTCTAAAACAGTTTTATTTAAATCTAATAATTCTTGCTCTTGAGCATAATAAGCAATATCAGTTTTACTACCATAACTTATAGATCCATTTTGTATTTCCAAAATTCCCATTATAAGTTTTAATAAAGTAGTTTTTCCAACACCATTTTCACCAACAATTAAAAATCTTTCGTGATTATTTATTACAAACGATAAATTTTTTATAAGTAATTTATCATAACCAAAATCTACATTATTTAAAGTTAATGGAATCTTTGAACCATCTCTAGCAGGCTTAATTTTCATCTTAATGGTTTTATATTCCTTATCACGTTCAATATTATTTTGCATTTTTTTATTAAGTAATTTTTCTCTACTTTGTGCCATTTTTTTTCTTTTACCAGAAGAATTACTATATAATAAAACTATATCTCTTAACTTTTGTTGCTCTTTTAATTCTTGAGCAATTAGTCGTTCCTTATTTTCTTTTTGAAATTCATATTTTTTGATAAAAGTATTATAATCACCATTAAAAATTTGAATATTTTTATTTGCTTTATCAATATACATAATTTTGTTAGTAATACTATTTAAAAAATCAATATCATGAGATATTACAAGTATAGTCCCCTTATACTTTTTTAAATAATTAGTAACATATTCCCTAGTTTCAACATCTAAATGATTTGTAGGCTCATCTAATAAAAATATGGATGATTTAGAATATAAAAGATGAGCAAAAGCAATTTTTGATTTTTGACCACCAGATAAATCATTCATCTTTAAATCTAATAAATTATAATCAATATGCATATTTTCAATTATTTCAAACAAAATATTTTCTGCATTATATACATCATAATAATCCAACATTTCCTGTACATTAGCAATTTTTTTAAGTATTTTATCTTGTTCATTTATAGAAGCAACCGAAACATCATCATATAGTTTTTTTAGTTTTTTTTCCAATTTTGATATTGGTCTAGCACTTAATAAATAATCTAATACAGTAATATCATTTGGAACAATAATTTCCTGGGGTAAATAACCTATAGAATCCTTTTTTTCTAAAATAATTTTCCCACTATCTAATTTAATATCACCTAAAATAACATGAAAAAGAGTTGATTTACCAGCTCCATTTACACCTACAATCCCAACTTTATCATTATTATTTAACGAAAAATTAGCATTTTTATAAATAATATTTACACCAAAGCTTAAATTTAATTCAACCCCTCGCATAACAACACAACCTTCTATTTAATTAAATATTTTTTTTGATTATAATCATCTATTTCATCTAAAATATAATATGGATTTAAATTTTTTAATGTATTCAAATAATTTTTATTAATTTTCGAACATTCTTTATATAAATCAGAATATAAAGAATGTTTAGTAAATAAATCAACAGAAAGCATTAAATAATAATATAAAACCTCTCCATTTAATGAGTTATATAAATTATTAATATCATTAGATTTCTGCTCAATATGGTAAATATGATTATTAAAATCACCACTATTATTTAAATTCATATAAGTATATGCATCACCTATTAAATATGATTTTAAAACCTTTTCATTATTTATAAACAAAACATCATTATTATCCTGAAAACCAAATTCTTCATTTGGTATAACACTAAAAATTTTAGACAAAGTAAATCTAGAAAAATTTGACAAAAAATCAAATGATTTATACAAAAAAATTGGTGATAATCGATTAACAGTCTTTTTTTCAAATTCACTACATTCATTATAATAATCACATATATATGTACTATTTTCGTAAGTATGCATAAAATTATATGATATTTCATTAGCAAATCCTTTATTGTTTAAAAAACAATTATATAAAACATCTTTATTTGAAGAAAAATCTTCTATAAAATTTACTACCGAATTTTTATTAGTATGTACATTTCTTACAAAATAAGTTGCAAATAATATATCCATTAAATCTTCATCAAAATATGATGAAGATTTAATTTTTTCAACCAATTCGCCTCTTGAATTGTTTGGAATAATATCTGTTAAAAATAACTCGTCAATTTTTTCTTGTAATATTACCATTTTAATAATTTTTTTGTTCATAAATGCACCCCTCACATATAATATTTTTTAATTTTCTCATCAAGATTATACTCTTTATATAGTCTTTCATTTTCATCAAAATCAATCATATTTTTATCATAATTATTCGAATAAAAGTTAGAAATTAGATACGTAGAAAATTTTTCATTATTTATAAACATATCAAAAATCTCTTCAAAATCTTTTTTATTATCAATAAGTTTTAATAATTTTTGGTCATCTTGATTTAAATCAAGATTATATAAATTTTTTTTATAAAAAATTTCAGAATATACATTTTTAAGAATTATACTAAAAATATGTTTTATATAATAATTTTTTTTATTATGTCTTAAATCATTTACTAAAGAAGTAATAATTAGATTTTTTTTAACATTATTAAAACCATCATAGTCAGTATATAACAATCTTTCAACATCATCAAAATTTTCACAAGCAGTATAATCTTGTTTTGAAGATAATTTATCATATATTTGAATAACATCATCAACTAAATATGCTTCATTAGAAATTTTCAAATCATAATCCCTGCAAAATAAAGCTAATAAGTATTCATTTTTTGCACAATATCCTAAAAAAATATCACTATTACTTAAAAACTGAACAATTCTTTTTCTACGAGCATCAGTTAAATTTAAATATGCTGTAAATAATTCAGATAAATTAAAAACAATTTCTTCTTTATCTACAGAGTTTAGAATATCATTAAAAGAAAACAAGTCTAAATTACAATCATTTGTGAAATACATTAAATCAAAATCAGAGTTATTATAACAATTATTATAAAAATCAAGCATAAAATATGTAGACAACATTAAATTTCCCATACAAATTTTTTTGTCAATATTGTTATATTTTTCGCAATTTATATAATTTTTATTAAATTCAAAAAAATTCTTACTATCATCTAACATATAATCACTTATATAATCACTTGTATCATCTAAATCATACTCCAAAGTTATTGCTTCATCAATTAAACTATTGAATAAACTAATTAAATACTCAATAAATACTTGCATTTCTCCCATAAAACACTCCTAACAACTTATTAACCAAATATTATAGACTAAAAAAATAGAAAAGTAAATATACCTTTCTATTTTCTACTATCGAACTTTTTTCTCTCATTAGTATTTAATATTTTTTTTCTAAGTCTTATATGATTTGGAGTAACTTCAACTAATTCATCAGAATTAATGTAATCAAGTGCATATTCTAAAGTAATTACACGAGGACGTTTTAAAACAACAGTATGATCTTTACCAGCACTTCTTGTATTTGTTAAATTTTTACCCTTTACAACATTAACTGCTAAATCGTTATCTCTTGTATGTTCGCCAACAATCATACCTTCATATATATCTTCACCTGGTTCAACAAACATAATACCGCGGTCTTCTAATTGACCTAAAGCATAAGCAGTTGATTTTCCATTTTCCATTGATACTAAAACACCTAAACTACGTTCACCAATATCAACAGATTCAAAAGGTCTATATTCTTTAAATGTATGGTTAATAATACCATATCCTTTTGTCATAGTCATAAAATCAGTTGTAAAACCAATTAATCCACGTGATGGTATTGTATATAAAAGTCTAACTAAACCATTATAGTTTGTCATATTTTCCATAATTGCGCCACGAACTCCTAATTTTTCGATTACGTTTCCAACACTTTCTTCAGGACATTCGATTTGTAATTCTTCAAAAGGTTCACATTTAACTCCATCAATTTCTTTTATAATTACTTCAGGTTTAGAAACTTGAAGTTCAAATCCTTCACGACGCATATTTTCGATTAAAATTCCTAAATGCAATTCACCACGACCAGATACAATCCAAGATTCATTTTCACTAGGTACAACACGTAAACTTACATCTTTTTCAGTTTCCTTAAATAAACGTTCTTCAATTTTACGAGCAGTTAAAAATTTACCATCTTTTCCACTAAATGGACTAGAATTAACACCAAATTTCATCTGTAATGTAGGTTCATCAATTCTTAAAATTGGTAGGGCTTCTTCACTTCCTATTTCACATACAGTTTCACCTACTGAAATATCAGGTAAACCTGCAATCGCAACTATATCACCGGCATGTGCTTCTTCTATTTCAATTCGTTTTAATCCTAAAAAACCAAACATTTTTTGAATTCTAAACTGTTTAATTGATCCATCTAAACGAACACACGAAACCATTGAATTAACCTTCATAGTTCCTCTTTTAATTAAACCTATACCAATTCTACCTACGAAATCATTATAATCTAATAATGCAGGTTGAAATTGAAGTGTTCCGCTACTTACTTTAGGTGCAGGAATATAATTAACAACTGTATCTAAAATGGGATCCATAGTAGGTTTTTGTGTTGTAACATCAGGATCGAAACTTGATGTGCCAGCAAGTCCTGATGCATAAATAATTGGGAATTCTAATTGTTCTAAATCAGCACCAAGCTCAATAAATAAATCATATACTTCTTCTACTACTTCCTTTGGTCTTGCAGTTGGTTTATCGATTTTGTTAACAACTAAAATAGGAACAACTCCTGCTTCTAATGCCTTCTTCAAAACAAATCTTGTTTGAGGCATAGTACCCTCATAAGCATCAACAATTAATAAAACACCATCAACCATATTCATTATACGTTCTACTTCTCCACCAAAATCAGCATGTCCTGGTGTATCTAATATGTTAATACGAGTTCCTTTATAATCAATAGCAGTAGTTTTTGCTAAAATTGTAATACCACGTTCACGTTCAATATCATTTGAATCCATTACTCTTTCTTGAACTTCTTCATTTGCTCTAAAAGTTCCAGACATTTGTAATAGTTTATCAACTAATGTTGTTTTTCCGTGGTCAACATGCGCTATAATCGCAATATTTCTTATTTCCATAAATACACTTCCTCTTTGACTGGAGTATTATATCATAATAAATATAATAAAGTAAATATTTTTTTCATTAACAAATAAAATTTATAGTTCTTTATAATTTTTTAAAATTTGTTTATACTGTTTTTTATTTTCTAGCAACCATTTCTTATAACTTTTACTTGATGGTTGGTAAGAAAAGAAGTCATAGTGACCAGTACTTTTAATATTGATACTTATAATGAAATTATATATATTATTATTTAAATCTTTGTAAATACATAAAATTCTATTATGATCCTCGATTGCAATATTGTTATCATTTATAATTGAACTAATAATTCTAGCTTGAACTTGTTTTTCATAATTTGCTGCTATATCAAAAGTAGTAAAAAGTTTTTGATTTCTATTTTCACTATTTTCCTGTGTTCCATCAATAGGCTTACCAGTTAATAAATTATAAAATCTTATATTAGTAGCAACACCATATCCAATGTTTTCAATTAAAAGATTAACTGCAATATCTTTTTCATTTTCATTTTCTTTTAAGTTAATACTATTTAAATCAATATCACCATTAGTATTTAAATAATTTCTGCCAAGCAAAATTAAATAATATCTATATTTATCAATTGAATCACAATCGGAAACTTTCTTTAATGCTAAATAAGGTTTATGATTTTCTCTATTTTCATTTTTAATACGATTATTTACTGTAAATATAGTAGCATATACAGGAATAGCAACAGTAAGTAGTGGCCATATAAAACCAGTCCAAGTTTCTAAAAAATAATCTCTCATATAATCACTCCAATATCATCTAAATTATAGCAAAAATAGACTTAAAAGTCTATTCTAAAAATTTTTCTATAAAATTTTTAAATAATAAATTAAATAATTTTATAATT
>CAKOYE010000042.1 GCA_934130485.1 uncultured Bacilli bacterium | reverse complement strand
AATTCTATATTTATTTTTACTCCACTTAAAGATAATAATAAATCAACTTCTTTACTTGCTTCTAATTTATTATTTTTGTTTAATTTTCTACTTAATATTTTTAAGTTTCCAATTACTTCATTAATTGGAATATCAAAATAAATTGATATAAAATCTTCTAATATACATATATTTTCTTCATTATTAAAAATACTAGTAAATATAGGATCAAATATTAATGGTATTATCTCTCCTTTATTTAGAGTTTTTTCTATGATCTTAATTTTGATCACCTCCTATATATATTTTTCTATAAAACTTTTCTATTTCCTTTTTTTTACACAAAAAAGATTCAAATTAATGAACCTTCTTCACAATAATTAATCTTAATGAATTTAAAACAAGCAATAATGTAATACCAACATCAGCAACTACTGCAAACCAAATTTTTGATATTCCTAAAACACCTAATAATAAACATAAAAATTTTATCAAAAGTGCAAATACTATATTAAATGTTACTATACGTTTTGTTTTTTTAGATATTTTTATAGCTTCTGTTATTTTATCCAAATTATCTGTCATTAAAACAATATTAGAGGCTTCTATTGCTGCATCACTACCTGTTATTCCCATTGAAATACCTAAATCAGATATTTTCATAACAGGTGCATCATTTATTCCATCACCTACAAAAGCGGTAAATCCACACTTTTTTAAACTCTCAACCTTATTAACTTTATCTATTGGAAGCATTTCAGCATAGTATTCATTAATTCCTACTTTTTCGCTTACATTTTTTACAATATTTTTATTATCACCAGATAACATAACAACTCTTTTAATCCCATTATATTTTAAAGATTTAACTAAATTATATGCATCATTTTTTATTTCATCAGCAATTAATATATATCCTAAATATTCACGATTTTTAGCAATATATATAATAGTTCCAATAGAATTAATATTATCTACATTTATTTTGTTTTCTCTAAATAAATTATAATTACCAACTAATATTTCATCATTATTTATTTTTAAAGATATTCCATTTCCACTTATTTCTTTAAAATCACTAATTATACTTTTATCAATTTCTTTACCATATTTTTCTAATATCACTTTTGATACAGGATGAAGTGAATAGCATTCTGAATAAGCCGCAATTTCCAATAACTCTTCATTTGTTATATTTTTAGAAACGATTTCTTGAATTTCAAAGTTTCCCTTAGTTATTGTACCAGTTTTATCAAAAACAATAGTTTTAATTTTTGATAAATTTTCTAATTCACTACTTCCTTTAACTATAATTCCTTCACGACTTGCTCTACCAATTCCTGAAAAAAATACTAACGGAACAGAAATAACTAAAGCACACGGACAAGACGTAACTAAAAATACTAATGATCTATATAACCATTCATTAAAATTTCCACCTAATATAACTGGTATAGCAGTTAATAAAATAGCCGATATTACAATAACAGGTGTATAAACTTTACAAAATCTTGTAATAAATTTTTCTGTTTCTGTTTTTTTATCCTCAGAATTTTTTATTAATTCTAATATTTTAGTAGCCGTACTTGTTTCAAATGTTGATGTTGCTTTTATAACTAAAATTGAATCTAAGTTTGTACTACCACTTAATACATTATTACCTACTTTTACATAAACTGGTTTTGATTCTCCTGTTAAACTTGAAGTATCAACACTACCAATTCCTTCTATAACAACACCGTCTAAGCCAATTTTTTCACCTGGTTTTACAATAAAAAAATCACCCAATTTAACATCTTTTATGTCAACATTTTCTATTTTATCATTTAATTTTAAATTAATTCTATCGCTTCTTAAATCCATTAATTTTAGGATCGATTCACTAGAATTATCAACTGCTTTATCTGACAAATATTCACCTAAATTAAATAATAACATTACCATTAAAGCTTCTTCGTATTCACCTATAAAAAATGCTCCTATAGTTGCTACTATCATAAGTAAATTTTCATCAAATATTTCTCCCTTAAAAATATTTTTAAAAGCACTAATATACATTTCATAAGATACAATTATATAACTTATTATAAATAGAATAAATTTTGTTGTTTCAGTATCAATGAATAATGAAATAACAAATATAATTCCACTTAATATGATTTTAAAGAAATCAAAATCAAAATTTTTCATTTCCTATCTCCTCCTTAATATGTTCTAAACCATATTTTAAAATTATTTTAATATGATCATCTGCAATAGAATATTTTACCAACTTTCCAATTTTTTCTGTTTTTACTAAATTAGATGAACGTAAATTTTTTAATTGATGTGATATAGCTGATTGGCTAACTTCCAATATTTCAGATATTTCATTAACACACTTTTCTCCATTTAATAATACGTCCAAAATTCTTAATCTAGTGGCATCGCCAAATATTTTAAAAAATTCGCTTAATCCAAATAATAACTCTTTACTATGTGTAGTCATAACTCCTCCTTTTATATGATTATATGTTCATATATTCATATTATATACAAAATAAAAATAATAGTCAATATAAACTATTATTTATTTTGCTCAATATTTTGGTAAAGATTAATATATATATTCTTTATTTAAAAAAATTATAAATTTTAATAAATTAAAAATAAAAACCTTGAAATTCCAAGGTTAATATCATAATGGCGGAGTAGGCGAGATTTGAACTCGCGCGCCAGTTGCCCGACCTACACCCTTAGCAGGGGCGCCTCTTCAGCCTCTTGAGTACTACTCCATTCCTCACGCTACGAATATAATTTTACATTATATCTTAATTATTGTCAACAAATTAACCACTAAAAAAATAAATTACTAAAATTTTTAGTAATTTATTTTCTGTTTTTTATTTTAGATAATAATATTTTTTCTAATTCATTGCATTTTTCTTTATTCATATTTACTTTATCTTTCAGTGGATTATCTAAATTTAATTTTTGGTATTTATCAAAGGCCATTGTATGAAAAGGTAATAATTCTATTTTTTCTATATTTTCTAATTTTTTTATAAAACTTGCTAATGCATCAATATATGATTCACTATCATTAATACCTGGTACTATTACCTGTCTTATCCACATTTTTTTGTTATGTTTTTGGCAACATTCTAAAAATTTTAATGATTCAGAAATTTTATTTCTAGTCATTTCCATATAATTCACATCATCTAATGCCTTAATATCAAATATTACTAAATCTACTAATGATAAAATTTCATCATAATTGCCTAATCCTACACCTGCTGTATCTAAAGCTATATGAATATTTTCATGTTTTAATAATTTACAAGTTTCAATTAAAAAATCTATTTGTAGTAATGGTTCACCGCCTGAAAATGTAACACCACCACCATTTTTAAAATATGGTTTATTTCTTAATATTTTCTGAACTACCTCTTCAGAAGTAAAATTTTTTTCTTTTAAGTTCCACATTTCTGGATTATGGCAAAAAAGACACCTTAATTTGCATCCATTAAGAAAGACCACAGTACGAATACCTGGTCCATCTAAGGTACTAAATGTTTCAAAAGAATCTATTGAACCTTTAGTCATTACATTTTATCGTGGAAAGTTCTTGAAATAACTTCCTCTTGTTGTTTTCTTGTTAATTTATTAAATCTTACTGCATATCCAGAAACTCTAACTGTTAATAGTGGATATTTATCAGGATTGTTCATAGCGTCTATTAATGTTTCTCTATTTAAAACATTTACATTTAAATGGTGTGCGCCTTTATAAAAATATCCATCCATTAAAGTAACTAAATTAGAAACTTGTTCATCTAATGTTTTACCTAAAGCATTTGGAACAATTGAAAATGTATTTGATATACCATCTCTACAACAATTTTCCCAATCTAATTTTGCAACAGAATTTAATGAAGCAATTGCTCCAGACTCATCTCTACCGTGCATTGGGTTAGCTCCGGGTGCAAATGGAACACCTGCTTTTCTACCATCAGGTGTTGCACCTGTATTTGATCCATATACAACATTTGACGTAATTGTTAATACTGATAATGTAGGATGAGCATTTCTATAACATGGATGAGAAGCTAATTCTTTATAAACAAAATCTAGTAATTCTTTTCCAATTTCATCTACTCTATCATCATCATTTCCGTATTTAGGATAATCTCCAGTAATTTCAAAATCAACAGTTATTCCTTCTTCATCGCGAATTGGTTTTACTTTAGCATATTTAATTGCAGATAATGAATCAACAGCAACACTAAATCCAGCCACTCCATAAGCCATTAATCTATTTACATTAGTATCATGTAAAGCCATTTGTCCTGCTTCATAAGCATATTTATCGTGCATATAGTGAATAATATTCATCGCATCACTATAAATTCTACATACCTCTTTTAGCATTTTATGATATCCATCTAGTACTTTATCATAATTTAATATCTCATCAGTATTTTTTGTAAATCCATCAATTACTAAATCTCTTTTTACCTCATCAATTCCACCATTTAATGAATATAAAAGTGCTTTAGCTAAATTACAACGTGCGCCAAAGAATTGCATATCTTTTCCAACTCTCATTGATGATACACAACACGCAATAGCGTAATCATCTCCCATTGACCTTCTCATTAAATCATCGTTTTCATATTGAATTGAATCAGTTTTAATACTAATTTTTGAACAATATTTTTTCCAATTTTCTGGTAAATCTTGTGCCCATAATATAGTCATATTAGGTTCTGGTGCACTTTCAAGATTTTCTAGTGTATGTACAATTCTATATGAGGTTTTATTAACTAGTGTTTTTCCTTCATTAGTCATACCACCTAGAGAACAAGTAACCCAAGTTGGATCACCAGAGAATAGTTCATCATATTCGGGTGTTCTTAAATGTCTAGCGGCTCTTAGTTTAATAACAAATTGATCGATTATTTCTTGAGCTTCACTTTCTGTTATAACACCATTTTCTAAATCTCTTTCAAAATAAATATCAAAGAATGCATCAACTCTTCCTAAAGACATTGCTGCTCCATTATTTTCTTTGATTGCAGCTAAATATCCAAAATAAGTCCATTGAACTGCTTCTTTTGCATTACTAGCTGGTTTTGATATATCAATTCCATAAGATGCAGCCATTTCTTTCATTTCTTTTAATGCTCTATATTGCATTGAAATTTCTTCTCTTAAGCGAATAGTAGCTTCATCCATAACATCGATTTTCATATATTCCCAGTCATTAAATTTTTGTTGCATTAGATAATCGATACCATATAACGCAATTCTTCTATAATCACCAATAATTCTTCCTCTACCATAAGCATCAGGCAAACCTGTTAATAATTTATCATGTCTTGCCTTTCTAATTTCTTTAGTATAAGCATCAAATACACCGTCATTATGTGTTTTTACCATATTTGAATTTAAGAAATTTTCTAACTCTGGTTTCATTGTATATGAATAAGCATCCAATTCTTGGTAAACCATTTTAAGTCCACCTTTTGGAACTATACATCTTTTACCTAATTTATCAGTTTGTAATCCGACAATGACATCATCATCTTCTGATATATAACCAGGCGCAAAAACGTTTATTCCAGCTGGATGTTCAGTATCTATATCAATAACGTGTTTCTTTACTTCTTCAGCACACATTTTTTCATAAACATCTAAAATTCTTTTTGTTTTTTCTGTAGGACCTGATAAGAAGTTTTCATTACCTTCATATGATTTATAATTGTTTTTTATAAAATCACTTACGTTAATTTCCTTCTTCCAAGTTTCACCTTTAAACCCATTCCAACAATCCATATATAACCTCTTTTCTAGCATAATAATTATAACATATCAAAATTTTATTTAATAGTTTTTTCACAAACTTTACATAGAAAAAACAGTAAAATATTAAAATTACTGTTTTAATCTTCTAACAATTTTTTAAATTCATCTTCATTCCAAATAGTAATATTTAAGCTCTTTGCCTTATCATATTTACTACCGGGATTTTCTCCTACTAAAACAACATTTGTTTTTTTAGTAACTGAATTTGTTACTTTTCCTCCACGGGCAATAATTAATTCGCTCGCTTCTTCTCTTGAAAAATCAGATAATGTACCAGTTAAAACAAATGTTTTATCTAGAAAATTATCGTTTTTTATTATTTTATTTCCAATAAACTCCATATTTACATTATGCTCTTTTAATTTTTTTATAATTTCTAAATTATCTTGATTTTTAAAATAATCATATACACTTGCTGCGATTATTTCACCAATATCAGGAATATCTACTAGAGTTTCATAATCTGTATTAATTAAGTTATCTATATTTTCATATTTTCTAGCTAAAATAGTTGCAGTTTTTCTACCAACATGTCTTATGCCTAGTGCAAAAAGCAGTCTATCAAGTGAATTTTCTTTACTTTTTTCAATGCTTTCTAGTAAATTATTTATACTTTTTTCACCAAATCCCTCTAATTCCATAAGATTTTTCTTATAATTTTTTAATGTATAAAAATCTACAACATTTTTTAAAAATCCCATATTATAAAAGTCTTCTATAATTCTTTCTCCAAAACCATCTATATACATAGCATCCCTGCTTACAAAGTGAATTAATCCCTCTATTTTTCTAGCATCACATAATTTATTTTCACAGTAGTACGCAGCCTCTGTTTCTTTTCTTACTAATTTACTACCACATATTGGACAAAATTCAATCATTTTAAAGGGAATTTGGGTCCCATCTCTTCTTTCTTTTATAACACTTACAACTTCTGGAATTACATCTCCAGCCTTATGAATTGAAATTGTATCATTTATCATAATATCTTTATCTTTAATATAATCTTCATTATGAAGTGTTACACTGCTTATTATAGATCCTGCTAAATGAACTGGATTCAAATCAGCACGGGGTGTTATTTTACCAGTTCTTCCTACACAAAATTCTATATTTTTTAATTTTGTTAGAACTTCCTCAGCTGGAAACTTATAAGCTATTGCCCACTTTGGAGTACGTGCTGTATAACCCAATTTTCTTTGCTCAGCTAAATTATTTACTTTAATTACAATACCATCTATTTCATAAGGAAGCTCTGGTCTTTTTATTTGCCAAGAATTAATGTATTCTATTACTTCATTAATATTATGCGCTAATATAATATTTGGGTTTACTATAAATTTTAATTTTTTCATAAATTCTAGAGCTTCATAATGTGTTTTAATAGAATATTTATCTGGCTCTGGTAAATGATAAATAAATGTTGATAAATTTCTTTTAGCTGCAATACTAGAATCTAGTTGTCTAACTGATCCAGCTGCTGCATTTCTAGGATTAGCAAATAAATTTTCATTATTTTTCTTTCTTTCTTTATTAAGTTCTAAGAAAGATTTTTTAGGCATATATATTTCTCCACGAACTTCTAAATATTCCTTAAAATCTATTTCTAGAGGAACTGATTTGATAGTCATAACATTATGAGTTATATCTTCTCCAGTTACCCCATCTCCTCTTGTTGCAGCTCTCACTAATTTACCATTCTCATAAATTAATGAAACTGATAGACCATCTATTTTTAACTCACAAACGTATTCAGGATTTGGGACTACCTTTTTTATTCGTTCATCGAATTCTATTATTTCACTTTCATTAAAAATATCGCCTAATGACATCATTGGTACTTTATG
>CAKOYE010000041.1 GCA_934130485.1 uncultured Bacilli bacterium | reverse complement strand
TAAAATAGTTAGTGGAGGTGAATATATGATAAATAAAACAATTGAAGTTCAAAATATAAAAGTTAATATAACAAGTATTAATGATAATGATTATATTTGCATTTCTGATTTCGGTAAATACAAAGAAGGAAAATCAAAAACTGATGACATTATAAGAAACTGGTTAAGAAACAGAATTACTTTAGAATTTTTAGGAACTTGGGAATCAATTTATAATCCAGATTTTAATTCCGTCGAATTCGACGGGTTTAGAAAAAGTGCAGGGCTTCACACATTTACATTAAGTGTTACTGAATGGTGCGAAAAAACAAATGCAATTGGTATATATTCCAAACGTGGTAAGTACGGCGGAACTTATGCTCATAAAGATATTGCTTTTGAATTTGCTTCATCTATTAGTCCTGTATTTAAATTATATTTGATAAAAGAATTTGAAAGACTAAAGACATTAGAAAATGAAAATAGAGAATGGGATGTTAAAAGAATATTAACTAAAAACAATTATTTAATTCATACCGATGCAATTAAAAACTATATATTGCCTGATAATAACTACTATAAAGATAGCGAATGGTTAAAGTATGCTGAAGAGGCTGATATTCTAAATGTAGCGCTCTTTAATACAACGGCTAAAAAATGGAGAGAACTTAATCCTAGTTTAGCAAAGAATTCTAATGTTAGAGATTATGCTTCAATAAATGAATTAACAGTATTATCAAACTTAGAATCACATAATGCTGAATTAATTAAAGAAGGAAAAAGTAAGGAAGAAAGATTTGAAATATTAAATGAAATTGCAAAGTATCAATTAGATATACTTAATAATGCTGAAAAGATAAAATTATTAGGAAACAATAAAGAAGGTGAAAAAAATGAGTGAAAATAATAGTATGGGGTTTAATAAAAGTGTAATCAACTGGTATCCAGGACACATGGCTAAAGCAAAAAGACTAATTTCAGAAAATATTGATTTGATTGATGTTGTATATGAGGTAGTGGATTCAAGAATACCATATTCATCAGTGGTTCAAGAAATTGACAATTTATTAAAAAATAAACCACGTATTATGATAATGACAAAAAGTGATTTATGCGATAAAACAGAAACAAATAAATGGATAAAATACTATGAACAAAATGGTAAAAAAGTTATATTAGTAGATTTAGAACATAGCTTTGATACAAAAAAAATAATTAATTTAACTGAAGAAGTTATGATGCCAATTAATGAAAAACGTGAGAAAAAAGGTTTAATAAAAAGACGTGCAAGGGTATTAATTATAGGTATTCCAAATGTAGGTAAATCAACATTAATTAATAGATTAGTTGGTAAAAAGGCTGTTAATGTTGGAAATATGCCAGGAGTTACAAAAGATTTAAACTGGATTAGAATAAATAGTGATATCGAACTTTTAGATACACCAGGTATTTTATGGCCAAAATTAGAACAAACTAAAGTTGCTTATAATTTAGCAAGCTTAACTGCTATTAAAGAAGAAATATTACCACTTTTTCAAGTAGTAGAATATATTCTAAAAACTTTATATAAGTATTATCCTAAAGTTTTAAAGGATCGTTATGGATTAGATGAGGTAGACGAATATGATATAACAAATACACTAGATATTATTGGTAAAAGAAGAGGCTGTTTAATTAAAGGCGGAGAAATAGATTACGATAAAGTATATGCGGTAATTTTAAATGATATAAAAAATGGTATTATAAAAGGTGTAACTTTTGATAGATATGATGAATACGAAGGATAAAAATGTATTAACTTTAGCGTATATTGGCGATGCTATTTATGAGGTATATATTAGAAAATTCTTAATTGATCAAGGAATTTCTAAAGTAAACAGTTTACAAAAATCGGCTATTAATTATGTAAGTGCTAAAAATCAAGCAAAATTCGTGACTATTTTAATTAATGATAATTTCTTTAATGATATAGAATTAGAAATAATAAAAAGAGCAAGGAATCATAAATCACGTATTCCTAAAAATACTGATATAATTACATATAAATATGCGACAAGTTTAGAAGCAGTAATTGGATATTTGTATTTAGAAAATAAAATTGACAGAATAAATTTAATTATGGAAAAAATATTTAGTTTATAATTTAATTGATATAAAAATTTTAACAAGATGATATAATAAAAAGTGTGATATGTAGATGGGATGGTAAGTTATGTATGTATTTGGTAAAAATGTTGCAGAAGAAGTTATAAAAAAGAATGAAAAGATAAAAAAAGCTTATATTTATAAAGATTTTAATGACAAAAATTTAATTTCTGCATTACAAAAATTAAAAATTAGTATAGTTTATTGTGAAAAATATGAATTAGATAAACTTGCAAATGGAAATCATCAGGGTATAATACTAAGTATTCCTAATTACGAATATTGTGATCCATCAGAAATGATTAGTGCTGATGACTCACTAATTGTGATTTTAGATCACATTGAAGATCCACATAATTTAGGAGCTATTATAAGAACTTGTGAAGCAGCAGGAGTAAATGGAATTATTATTCCAAAAGATAGATCAGTTTTAGTTAATTCAACAGTTATGAAGGTTAGTGCAGGTGCTTTAGAAAATGTTAAAATTGCTTGTGTTACAAATTTAAATAATACAATTAAGTATTTAAAAGATAACGGATTTTGGATTGTTGGAACTGATATGAAGGGAACCTCTTATGATAAAATAGATTATAGTGGTAAAACAGCAATAATTATTGGTAATGAGGGAAAGGGAATGAGTAAATTAGTTCGCGAATCCTGTGATTTTATTGCAAGTATAGATATGCGTGGAACTATTAATAGTTTAAATGCATCAGTTGCTACAGGAATTGTTGTATTTGAGGCAATAAAATGTAGAAAGTAGGTTTTTTTATGGATTATCATGATTATAATGATTTTGAACTATTATCTTATATAGAAGAAAATAATGAAGAAGCAAGCGAGATATTATTTAAAAAATATGAACCGCTAATAAATTCTTTTGCAAGTAAAATGTTTAGTTATTGTAAAAATAGCGGATTAGAATTAAATGATTTAGTACAAGAAGGACGACTTGGCTTAAATTTAGCAATTAATAATTATAATTATAATCATAATAAGAATGCTAAATTTTATACATATGCAAAAATGTGTATTGAACGAAATATAATTTCTATGGCATTGCGTGCAAAAAGGTTAAAGCATAAAGTTTTAAATGAATCAATTTCTCTAGAATTTGATGAAGATGAAAGATATAAAATAAACAATATTATTTCCGATGATAGTTATAATCCAGAAAAACAAATTTTAGATTATGAAAATGAAAAAGAATTAATAGAAAATATTAAAAGTGTTTTGACCGATTTTGAGCAACAGGTTTTTGAATTAAAATTGTCGTCATTCACATATAAAGAAATTGCTGAAATTTTAGAACGTGATATAAAATCAATAGATAATGCATTACAACGAATTAAAATTAAAATAAAAGAGCAATTAAATAAATAAAATTTTCAATTTATTTTTTCTTTAGCATATATTGTATTAGGTGGTTATATGTCTAAGATAGAGGAATTTAAAGGTTTTGTTAAAGAAAACCCTCGTTTAATCAAATTTGTTAGAAATGGTGAGATGACTTGGCAAAAATTTTATGAGATTTATGACTTATATGGTGGCGAAAGTGATGCTTGGAAGGATTTTTTAAGTGCTAGTGTTGAAACTACTACTAGTGCAGAAAGTAAATCACAAGCTACATCCGATTTAATGTCTTGGATAAAAGGAATAGATTTAGATAGTGTACGTGAAGGAGTCAATAGTCTTCAAAGAGTTATTGGCGTAATGCAAGATTTTGGCAGTTCAAAACAGACAAAAACTGAAGAATATAAACCACGCCCACTTTATAAACACTTTGAGGATTAATGACTTTAGATATTCAATTTAAGATAAAAGAAAATCCATATTATCAAAGATATTTAAGAGAAAATTCCATTTGGTATAAAATTTTGACGAGGAATCCAGAATTATTTAGAGAATTTGAAGAAGAAGTAAAAACAGCGTATAAATTAAGAGCAACTGATCGAATTGAAAAAATGTTTAATACAATAGAAATGATTCAATCAGTAATTGGAACATTAAAGTAGGATGATGTATGAGAGTTATTAGTGGAAAATATAAAGGAATTAATTTAGATGGATTTAATATTGAAGGAACGCGACCAACTATGGATAGGGTTAAGGAATCTATGTTTGCAATGATTCAGGGGTCAATAAAAAATAGTATTTGTCTAGACTTATTTGCAGGTAGTGGTTCACTTGGTATTGAGGCTTTAAGTAATGGTGCAAAATATTGTTATTTTATAGATAATAGTAATGATATTTATAAAATTTTAAAGACAAATTTAGCAAAAATAAAGGATAATAATTATAAAATTATTTTTAAAAACTATAAACAGTTTTTAAAAGATTGTGTAGAAAGTAAATTAAAATTTGATATTATTTTTTTAGATCCTCCATATAAATTGAATTTAATAAATGATATTTTAAAATATATTTATGAAAATAAATTATTAAGTCAAGATGGAATAATTGTATGTGAATATGAAAGCGAAGTTTTAAGTGATAATAACTTTTCCTTAATTAAACACAAAAAATATGGCTCTAAATTAATAAATATATATAAATGGTGATTAATTTCATTTTTTTGATTAGAAATAATTAATCAAAATAGTGGTAGATTTTATCACTTTTTTTTGTTATAATGAGTATGGTGAAAAATATGACGAAAAAAAGAAAATTAAAAAAGGGAATTTTTATTAAATTATTTATTTTAATTGTTATTTTTATATTGTTGGCTATGGGAGTATTTTTTGTACTAAAAAAAATTAATAGCTTAAAATATAAAGAATATACAAAAACATTAAACTATATGGATACTGTTATTGATATAAAACTTTATAGTAATAATGAAAAAGAAGCAAACAATATTATAGAAGAAATAGATGGTATTTATAAGCACTATCATGAACTTACAGATAGATATAATTCTTATGATGGTATTGTAAATGTTTATACAATTAATCATACAACTGATGTTACAAAATTAGAAATAAGTAAAGATCTTTATGATATATTAAATTATGGAATTAATTGGTATTATAAAAGCAACGGTTTATTTAATATAAATATTGGTAATTTAACGGATATATGGAAAAAATATCGAGATAATAAATCTGGTATTCCAACTAGTGAAGAATTAAATAATATTGTTGGATTAGATATTCAAAATGTTGTTTTATATGATGACTATAAAATTTTAACTGGTAATGTCAATATTGATTTAGGTGGTATTGCTAAAGGTTATGCTACAGAAGTTGTGCATCATTATTTACAAAGTATTGAATTTGACAAGTATTTAATTAATGCAGGAGGAACTGTTTTAGCAGGTGTAAATGCAAGTTCAGATAATTATAAAGTTGGAATTCAAAATCCTGATTCACCATCAGAAATTTTTGATACATTGTCTATTTCTAACGCTATTGTAACTAGTAGTGGAGGGTATGAACGTTTTTACGAATTTGAAGGTCAAAAATATCATCATATTTTGGATTTAAAAACTAAAATGCCTGCAAATTATATGAAAAGTGTTTCTGTTATAACTGATGATGCAATTTTAGGAGATGTATTATCAACTACATTATTTCTAATGAGTGTTGAAGATGGACAAAAATTTATAGAGTCTTTTGATAATGTTCAGGCCATTTGGTATGCCAATGATAATACTATTGTAAAATCGTCTGGATTTAACAAATATGAATAAAAGTGATATAAAACTTATTATAATAATTCTATTAATAGCTATTACAGTTTTGTTTGTAATAGCTATTATAGATAAAAATAATAGTAAAGAGGCTTTGGTATATTATGATAACAATTTAGTTTTAACAATTGATCTAAATGAAAGTGAAGAAAAAATATATAAAGTTGATGGATTTAATGGTGAAGTTAAAATTATTGCGGGTAATGGAAAAATAAAAGTGGATGAAGAAGAAAGTCCCTTACATCTATGCAGTAAGCAAGGTTTTATTGAAGAATCATATGAATCAATTGTATGCTTACCTAATAAAATAGTTATTAAAATTTCTTCAAAAAAGAAAAAAGATTTGGACACAATTTTGAGGTGATTTGGTGGAAATAAAAAAAATTAGTCGTTTATCTATGCTTTTGGCACTTTCTGTTGCCTTAAATATAATTGAAACTTTTGTTCCACTTTTTAATGGAATTATTCCAGGTTTAAAATTAGGTCTTGCTAATATAGTTATACTAATTTCACTTTATATATATGGCTTTAAGGATACTTTATTACTTTCTATTTTAAGAGTATTTATAGTTGGTATTTTAAGAACTGGTTTATTTAGTATGAGTTTTTTCTTTAGTTTAAGTGGCGCAATTTTAAGTATTTGTATGATGTTTGCAGCAAAAAAATTTTCAAAACTTTCAATTATTGGAATAAGTATAGTTGGTTCTTTATCACACACCATTGGTCAAATTTTAATTGCGGTTATTTTTTATAATATTAATATGATTTACTATATGGCTTTATCTTTAATACTATCCATACCGACTGGTATTATAATTGGTTTTTTAGCAAAAGAAGTAAAAAAAACATTAGATTTAGCAATAAAATGGTAACAATGTAATTAGATATTGAAAAAAATATATAACTATGATAAAATTTTTACATAAGATAAGGAGAGGAAATATGAAAAAAATTAAAAATTTACTTTTATGTTTTAGTTTGATTTCGATTATATTTTTTACAGGATGTGAAGAAGTTCCTGAAAAAGGAATTTATAAAGAGGGAACTTACTTTGGATATGCTCAAAGTGAGTCATACGGTTTAATTTTAACAACAACAGCTGTTGTTTATGTTAATGATTTAGGAATGATTAAATCAGTATTTGTAGATACAACATACTCAAATGTAACAGGTACTTTAACTACAAAGAAAGTCCTTAAGGATAATTATGGTATGAAAGAAACATCTGCTGGTATTGGTACAATTAAAGGCGGAGCTGAATGGTATGAACAAGTTGAAACACTTGAAAATGAAATAGTAAAACAACAAGGTTTAAATTGGATTAAATGGACAGATGATACTAAAACTAAAACAGATTCAGTAGCAGGTGTTACAATAGAAATTGATGACATTTATACAGCTATAAATAATGCGTTAAATGAAGCTAAATAAAAAATATAGATTTTCTATATTTTTTTCATTATCAAAAATTTTACATTTGAATTAAATATAATAGAGATTTGGAGGTAAAAGATGTTTGATAATTTTATTACTTCAACTTTATTTTTATTAGTATTAGGTTTATTATTTATTATAAATACTGTATTAGGTGTTCTAATTGGTACAAAAGAGGAAGGTTTTAATTTAAAAAAACTTTTATATGGAATTTTAAAAGGTATAATTGCGTCATTATGTATTGTAGGATTTTGTTTTGTAATTGAAATAACTCCAATTATTTTAAAAAGGATTGAGATAGAATTACCAAGTGATATTGTAACATTTGTTGAACTTATTGGAATAACTATGACTGCTTATAAAAAATATACTAAAGAATGTTTTGAAAAAATAAAGAAAATATTTGAATAGAAAAAGGGTGCGAAAGCATCTTTTTTTTTGTACTATTTTAATATTTTATGTAAAGATAACACTAATTTATACAAAATTATTGATAAATTGAGATAATTGTGATATTATAGCGTCCGAAAAGAAGGGGTAAATATGAAATTATGTTGAATTAGATTGCAAAGTGTTGAATTGATTTAATTATAATATAATAATTAATTAGGGGTGGTATAATGGAGAACAGAGAAAAAAATGAAAAAAAATTCAAAATCAAAGAAATAGAACATTATAAAGAAGAATATGATGAAGCGATAGGTGATATGTGTGACAATGCAATTATATTTCACGTTTCTAATGCATTATATCTTTCATTGGATTTTAAGGATGTTCTTTTTGTAAAAATTTTTGCAGGAACGATTTTGGGAATATTCCTCTTGGATACTCTTATAAAGACTACAAAAGAATTGAGAAAATGTTTAACAATTTCTAAAAAAGTTGAAGAATTAAATAATCAAATTGAAAAATTAAATAATTTGGAAAAAACAAAATTTTCAGAGAATATAGATTTATCAAAATTTGAACAAAATGTAAATGATACAAATGAATTATATTCATCAATGAATGAAAGAAATAAGGTAATTAGAAGATGAAAATAAATA
>CAKOYE010000040.1 GCA_934130485.1 uncultured Bacilli bacterium | reverse complement strand
AGAACAAAATTCAAAAATAAATTTTTGAATCCTTAAGTTCACACTTAAGGTTTTCTGCTTCATAGCTTTCGTTACCTACCTGCTCATGCAGACATAAAATCCGATAGTCGCTACCGTACTCATTTTTTTATTCATATTTTTATATTTTATTAAATTTTATTTTATTTTAACTATATTGTTTTTTATAATATGTTATTAATCCTTCATACATAATATTTATACTTGCATTTAAATCTCTTTCTATTTCTATTCCACATTTATGACATTTATATTCTCTTTTACTTAAATTTTTCATTTCTTTGTCTATATTATTGCATCTACTGCAGATTTGACTGCTTGGATAATATGTATCTACTTGTATAAATTCTTTATTTAAATATTTACATTTATCTTTTATTTTTGTAATTATTAATCCAAATGTGGAATTGATTATGTTTTTTCTCAAACATTTATTTATTTCAATCATTTCTTTTACTTTTAATTTTTCACATACAATTATATCATTATATTCAGTTACTTTTGATACTATTTTCTCTACTAATTTTTTTCTTGCATTTCTTAATTTTTGATAACATCTAGCTAGCAGTATTTTATTCTTTTTATAATTATTACTTTCCTTTATTTTTCTTGATAAACTTTTTTGTAATCTTTTTATTCTCTTTTCATATTTTTGATTATATTTTGGGTTTCCAAAAGTTTCTCCATTACTTGTTACTACTAAACTTTTTACTCCTATATCTATTCCTACTACTGTTTGTTCTTTTTTTGGTGGTAATTCATATTCTTCACACACACATACACTTATATAATATTTATTTACTTCTTGTTCTATTGTTACATTTATTATTCTTCCATTTATATTTGTTAAATGTCTATATCCTCTTATTTTTATTTCTTTTAGTTTTGGTAATGTTATTATTCTTTTTTGTAAATCTAATTTTATATTTTCGTATTTTTTTCCTTTATAAATACTTGTTATTAAGTTTGTTCTATATGAATCTTTTTTTCCTTTTTTCTTATAATTTGGCAGTCCACCTTTACCATTATAATATTTATTAAATCCCTCGCTTAAATCTTTTATAGCACACCTTAAACTCATACTATCTACTTCCTTTAGATATGGATATTCTTCACATACACTTGGTATTAAATTGTTTAAATCAAATCTTGATAGTTTATTATTTTTTATCTTTTTTTCTAACATATAATTATATATAAATCTTGTACATCCTATTGTTTTGTTTATTAATATTTTTTGCTCTATATTAGGATATAGTCTAAATTTATATGCCTTCATTATCTTCATAAATTACATCACCTATAGTTCAATATAGCATACATATGTTTGATGGTCAATATATTATTTTACTTTTTGTTAATTATTTTATGAATTTTTTATATGACTTTCCTAGTATATAAAAAAAGAATTATCATTCGATAACCCTTAAAATTTTAAATAAACATTTTAATTATTTGATTTTAACTTTTTAATAATATTTCATTTAATTTTTAAATTTTTTATTTCTTTAAACTGTTCCATATACGAATCAATACCCTGTTCATAATCATTTATATCCTCTTCTACATAATAATCAGGTTCAAAATATATTGGTTCTAAAATTTTTTTATTTCTCTTTAAAATCGATAGTTCTTTTTTATCAGAAGTAAACTTTATTAAACCATTATCTAAATAATAAAATTTAGTTGAACAAGTGATTTTAAATTTTGTATTTGGAAGTTCAAAATAACTTTTATCATTAAACTTTTTTAAATTTCCAAAACAATTTGCCTGAGTTCCTATATTTGTGCCTATTGTACAACTTCCAATATTTTTTAAATCAAACAAAGCAAATCTGCCACCAGAAAATATACCACCATCTTGTAACAAATAAATATTAGTAAAATTATTTTTTAAATATTCAAGTAAAGGTTTTATTATAGTATCATTACCACCCACATTACCACGTAAATCAACAACAACATCATTAATAATTCTATTATTTACATTCGTATTTATATCATTAATAAAATCTAACATTTGATTTTTTTTCTTTTCAATACAACTTGTATAATTTATTTTTAAAACATCATCTATTATTTCAAATGTATAGTTTTTATCATCATTTGTTATTTTTTGATAATCTTTATTACAATCGAATTTAATACTATTAATATTATTATTTTTTTTGATTGTCAAATCAATAGAATAAGCATCACCAATACTTGGTAACATCTTTAAACTATTAATTTTAATTAAATCATCCTGAATATTTTTTATTAACCATTCCCTAGTAGAATAAGAAATTGTTTCTTCCAATTCACTAATTAGGTTATTCATACTTATTCCATTAATATGAGTAATTTCACTATAACAAATATTTTTATATTCATCTAGTGTTTTTATTATATATACCTTATCTTTAATTACTTTGATTTTTATTGGTAATAATTTATTATTTTGAAACATAGCTCTAGTATGAGAGTCATATATTCCACTTAATTTTTTAATAACTTTTTTTATAATATACATAAATTGATAATCATTATTAATTAAAATATTTTCTTTTATATAATTAATATAATTATTCAAATCAGATTTAGATACATTAAAATAAATATCTAAATGATTACATTCTAACATTTTAATTAAATAATTCAAATCTTCAAGATACTTTTCCATACTATCACCAATATAATTATATACTAAAAATTATATATAGTAAAATTTAACATTTAACTATACAAAAAGAATTATCATTCGATAACCCTTAAAATCTAAATAATATTTAATTTTATTATTAATCATTAATTTTTATGTTTATTCTAACAATTTCTTATATACTTTATTTTTTATTAATTATTTTAATAATTTAAAAGAAAATTAATTATCTATCTTTATAACACTTAGGTAAGAACTAGTATCATCATTTGGAGTTAATATAACACTTACTGTCGATGATAATGCTAAATCAATTTTATCATTTTTATTTAACATTGTAATTATACTTCCAGTAAAACTAACATAATTTTGATTATTTACTTCTTTTGTTATTTTTGTACCATTTACTGTGATATTTTCTTTTCTAACTTCTAATGATACATTTGCATTAGCAGAAGCTTTGGCCTCAAAAAAATAATCAATTTTATATACTCCTGTATTTTGTATTTTAATTGTATTTGTAAAAGTTGTATCAACATTTTTAATTTGAGAAGTTTGACCTAAATCGATTTGATTTGGTGTATTTGGTGTTAAAGAATAAGAATTTCCATTATCTTCATAAAGAAATGCAAATGCATCAAGTGAAGAAGTCCCCGCTGGACCCATTGGACCTGTTGGACCTACTTCTCCCTGCAAACCGGCTGGTCCAACCGGACCTGCTATTCCTCTTTCTCCCCTTTCACCAGCAACTCCTTGTTCACCTTTTTCTCCTTTTGGAATAGAAAATGTCAAATAATGTGTATCACCATCAAAATCATCAGTAACTTCTGCTTCTGTGCCTGGGGAAATTGTTTTTGTATTAATAACTTTAATCCCTTCACTTTTCCCAGTTTCTCCTTTAGGACCTACAGCGCCATTTATACCATCAAACCCTTGTGGTATATAAAAATCTAGTGTATGAACATTTCCAACTAAAGTATCAATAACTTTTGCTTTAGCATTAGCATCTAATGTTTCCGTTTTGCCAATAATAATTTTATCACCATTATCACCAGCAACTCCTTTAGGTATTACAAAATTTAAAATAACATTTTTATTTGTGCCAACATTTTTTACAATAGCCTCAGTATTAGGTTCACCTGTTTCTGTTGTACCAACTTCAATTGTTGTTGGACCATCTTCTCCTTTTGGTCCAGTTGGACCAATATCACCCCTAGGACCAGTCGGTCCTTGTATATAACACATTTTATATTTTTTACTTTCTTCTTCTATTCGTTTTTTTATTTTCTCATAATTATCATTATAATTACAATTACAGGAATTATTATTCATAACATTCTCCTTCCTAATTAAATTTATATAACAATAAAAAATATATAATTTTTTTATTCATAAACATTTATTAAATTAGTTTTTTTCTAACCGTTTTCTTCAATATATAAATCGCCATCATCAATAAGTATATTTACAAAATTTGAATCTGATAATGTAAATTTTTTAAGTGGAGCTAATGGATTTGCGATTTCAATAGTTTCTTCATTCATTTTCATTTCTATATTTCTCACTTCTTCACTAAACGTATGTTTTCCATCACTAGTTACTTGCTTAAAATATATTTTTAAACTATTATTTGCAGAAAATGGCACATTCAAAAATTTCGCATTACCATCTGAATCAGTTATAGCTTCAACACCTATTTCATTTCCTTGATAATCAGTTCTTACAAATTTAGCTCCAACTATTTGTACACCAGTAGTTGAACTTCCTGTATCTGTTACATTAATTGTAAGAGTTCCAGTAGCAGAAATTGTAAAAGCATACGTTTCAACACCATCTACTATTTCTATGCTTTTAGGAGTTAAAGTTGAATTGTCATATCCAGGTACTTCAGCCGTTACATTATATCGCCCATTAACAACCTCTAAACTTCCAATTCCATTAGTTATTGGTATTCTATGTTTTATTGCCATAAAATTATCTCTCCTTTCTTTATTTTAATTTCTGGATAATTAGAATCAAATAATAACATTTTATTATTTTTTTTCTTATTATTTTTTTCTTCATTAATACATATACAATATCTTTCATTTTTTAAAGCATATATTGGTATTTGAATTAATCCAACTCCAGAATATATTAATAATTTATAAATATTTTTATTATTTATAGGTAATTCAATACCTCCATAATTATCAGTTATTCCATTAAAAACTATATTATTATAAACATCTTTTAATACGAACTGTATTTTATTAATACAAACATTGTTACTAGACATTAATTTCACATAAATATAATCTTTATCCATAAATCACCTCATTATGATATATTTATATGTATAAATTTAATATATTAAAAATATATGCGGTTTTTATAATTCTATTGTCCATATAAATTTAGTTACAAATTCATCTTTTAAATTATACTTATCATCGTCTAATCTTAATAATAAACCTTTATCAGTTGAAAATGTAATATTTTCTATGTTTACTTGATTATTTGTTTTTTTTCCTTGATAAATTAATTTAGGTTCATTTCTTAACGTAATTATTTCGTCATCAAATTTTTTAAATATTAAAGAATCAATTAATACTTTTCCATCTATTGTCATCATAGGATTTACATAATTAAGATATAAATTAAATTCCGTACCATTTTTTCTACTATCAATAACTGTAATTGTAGTATTTTTTTTCTTTCCTAAAATAATAGGATTAGTTGATATTGGAATTTTATCAAATGTCACTACTTCAGTTGAATTTAAAAGTGTAATTTCTCCTTCAAATGGTGTTACAATTAACCTAGTATCATAAACAAAACTTGTTGGTTTACAAAAAACAATTGTTATATTAGTTCCATCCTGAATATCGTCTAACAAAATATATTCAAATAATCCATCAACATCCGAAGTTACTATTTCATATATACTATCATAAGAGATTAAAACATCAGTATGTGGCATTGTATGTCCTGATATTTTAGTAGAATTACTGTCAATTGGATGAATATTATTTTTTATCATTCCGATTGAAAATTGTTTTCTATTTTGAAAGATAAAATTAGATAAATCAGGTAATTTATTTTTTTCTTGTTCAGTATAATTTGTTTCTGTTATTGTTGTTGTAGTTTTATAAAATACACCTTTAACTTGTGATAGTGTATCAACTTTATACCAAGAATAATCAGGCAAATTATCAATACTACCAGCTGTTGTAATATTCTTAGAATTAATCCACATATTTAATCTATTGAATTCAAATGAAAAATTTACTGGATTTTCAGTATATAGAATATTTGCATTTTTTGTATAAATAATGATACTCTTAGGATTATTTAAAATTAAATTTTGATTAGTACCCTTAAAATATATATTATAATTATCTGCAGGAGTAGAATCAAAACTATTTATTATGAATAAACTAGCATAATTATTAACAATAAAATCACCATATACATTCCACATTGGTATTCTTTGATGATTATTTTCAATAAAATTAAATGTAGAATATTCATCTATTAAAACGTTTTTGCAACCATTATTAATTGTTTGTGCAAATCCATTACCAGTAGTCAAATTAAATTCCGAATTATGTAATATTTTAAAATCTAATCTTGGTGTACCATTGAAAAAAGCATTCAATGTATTTAAATTTACCTTACTATTTGTAAGTATAGTAAACTTAGATGGTTCTATAGTATGTTGATATAAAAAGGCAGTGTTAGGAGTATCAAAAGTAGTCTGACCACCTATTTCAATTTTATTGCAATCACATACACTTTGAGCTTTGATATTATTTATATCTTCTATAGTTATGCTACTGTCTAAAATCTTAGTAGTACCATATAAATTATTTGATAACTTTATACCATTAAATTGAATATTACTATATACAACTTTAACATTTTCATAAATTTCATTATCAGAAACATAAATAACACCTAGAGTATGTGAAGATTTTATAACTAAATTTTTTACTGTTATTACTTTATTATCAGAATTTGCTATTATAACATCATTATTTTCTGATAAATAATTATAATATGTATATTTATGATTTTGGTATGTTCCATCTATAATTACTTTTTCTTTATTAGAATTAATTACAAAACCACTTTCAAGTGTTATATCATTACCAAAATAAATATAAACATATTCATTATCGCCACTTAAAGCAGTTTTTAATTCTTCACTATTGGTTACAACTACTGTTTTATTATCTATTATTTTCATATTTTCACTTTCCTTTATTATAATATATTAAATACATAAAAAAGGACTTAATTAATATATAACAAAAAAAATCAAGTAACAATTACTTGATTAAAATTTATTAATGAATTTTAATAATACTCAACATTGCATTAGTACTACCATTAAACTTCATATTAACATTCTTAGAAGATTTTACATTCAGTGTTATAAGATCATTTGTTTGTAATGATATAATTGTTGACCCACTTATATTATTTATCAACTGTGCTTGAAACTCACTAGTAGCACTTGTTGCAGGTTGAAGTATATCATTTGCTCTAACCGACATTGTTATAGAACATTCTTCATTAGTTGCAGCACATAATAAATATGATACCAAATAAACTCCACTTTCTTTTATCTTGATTGAATTATCATCAGGATACTCTGTAAAAAATGAAATGCCTTTTTCTGGTAAAGGAATTACAGTATCAGTTGCCTGTGGTAAATTGAGCTGAGTATCAATCATTGAATATCTAATTCCATACGAAGATACAAATGATTGCCCCGTAGGTCCCTGAGGTCCTACAGGACCTAAATCACCTTTTTCTCCTTTTGGTATAAGAAATGATAAGTGATGAACCCAATTTTCAAAAGTATCCATAACTTGAGCAGGTTCACCTGGTTCAAGAGTTTCAGTTTCGTCTATTGCTATATGTTCAGTTCTGCCTATTTCTCCAGGAAGTCCTCTAGGACCTGAATCCCCCTTATCTCCTTTATCACCTTTTGGTATTTTAAAATTTAAAATTATGTCATCTTTTGTACCAGCATTTATTACTAAAGCGGGTTCACTAGATTCCACTGTTTCCGTACTACCTACTCTGATAGTAGTTGGTCCTGGTTCTCCCTTTTCACCCTTATCACCTTTTAAACCAATATCACCTTTATCCCCCTGCTCTCCTTTTGGTCCCTGCATTCCTTGAATACCTTGTTCTCCTTTATCTCCTTTATCACCTTTTGGTATTTTAAAATCTAAAATTACGTCTTCTTTCGTACCAGTATTTATTACTAAAGCGGGTTCACTAGATTCTACTGTTTCTGTACTACCTACTCTGATAGTAGCTGGACCTGGATCTCCTTTAATTCCCTGTTCTCCTTTTGGTCCAGGTGGACCTTGTATATAACATTGTTTATATTTTTTGCTTTCCTCATCTATACGTTTTTTTATTCTTTCATAATCATCATTACAGTTACAATTATTATACATATTTTACCCTCCTATCTTATATTATGCATTTATAAAATAGAATTAACTATTGGGTGAAATTTATAAAATTTTAATAATAAAAAAGAATTACCAATTGTGATAATCCTTTTAAATCAAACCTTCATACCAGCAAATTATAATTTGTTATTCAATAGTAAATTCAGCTGCTCATTAAAAGTTTCATATTTTCCCTCTCCATCAATCATTTTTATAATTCAGTAAGTTCCTTCTGCAAGTTTACCATATCAATTTTCCCAATTAAGTTCAATTTCTTTACTTTTT
>CAKOYE010000039.1 GCA_934130485.1 uncultured Bacilli bacterium | reverse complement strand
AATTAAGAAATTTACATAATATAAACAACTATTTAAACATATTCATAATTCTAGGCATTAAGAATATTGCAGCAATAATTACTAAACCTATAACTATTAAAATCAAATCTTCGTAATTAAACTCTTTTCCTAATATTTTAATTTTTTTTACATTTTCTTTATTTTCTGTTTGATCGCTATTATTAGTAATTTCTGTAAGTTCATCTAGTTCAACATCCGAAGTGTTTTCTTTAATAGATTCATCATTTAAAACATTTTCACTATCATTTTCAGTAACTAAATTTTCATCTAATATTTCAGTTTCCGAATCATCTAATACTTCAATACTTTCTTTTGTTTCAGGAACTTCTTGTTTTTTTACAACCTGATCATCAAAATTAAAATCGTATGTTAAATTTTCTTTTTCTTCATTATTCATAAAAATCCCTCACTTATTATATACAAGTATAACAAAAAAAAATAAAAAAGTAAAATATTATTAAAAATTTTACTTTTTTAATATTAATACTTTACTTTTAAAAGTATCTACTTTTTCTGTATAATCAAACAAAATATTATATTTTAAATAACCAACAATATTATTATATTTACTAACATCATATAATTCACTAGAATAAATAATTGTAGGTATAAAAATTTTTTTCCTCTGCATCACGTCTAAAAATTCAATGCCTAATTTATGAATTTTTCCATTTTCTGTAATAGGAAAATTCATATCTAAAACAAGTAAGTCAAAGTTATTATTACATACTTTTTTTAGTCCATCCATAAAATTATTTGATATTTCTACATCATCTTCATAAAAACAATATAACAAACTATTCATTTTATGACAATCATCATCTAAAAATAATATTTTCAAAATAACCACCTCATAACATTATAACACATAATATTATAACGAAATAATTAAATTACTACAAATTTCTCTTTTTATTTTTATATTCCATAATTTTATTAAATGCTTCGTCAGGATTATCCATATAAACTGTAAATGATTCAATATTTTTACAACGACGAATTTTTTTTAGTGAACTAACTTCTATTTGTCTTATTCTTTCACGAGTAATACCAAATATTTTACCTATTTCATCAAGCGTACGCGGCTCACCATAATCAAGACCATATCTTAATATAAGAACGCTTTTTTCTCTATCTTTCAATTTTGCACTATCAAAAATTTTAACTATTGATTCATGCAAAATCGAAGAATTTATATCATTTTCTAATGAATAATCTGACGGAATTAAATCACCAATACTCATATCTTCGTCCTCTTTGCATGGAATATCTAGGCTAATTACAGAATTTTTTTGCAATCGTGATAACTTTTCTACCTCTGAAACCTCGATATTCATAACCTCAGCAATTTCCGCCTCTGTAGGTTTTCTGAAAAGTTTTGTTTCCAATTCAACATTTACCTTGTTATATACACTAATTTTTTCACGCATATAAACTGGAATTCTAATAGTACTTGATTTATTATATATACATCTTAAAATAGCTTGTCTAATCCACCATGTTGCATATGTTGAAAATTTATATCCTTTATTCATATCATATTTTTCAACAGCCGTCATAAGTCCAATATTACCATCCTGAATTAAGTCGGCTAAATCCATCCCACAATATAAATATTTTTTTGCAACACTAACTACTAATTTTAAGTTACTTTCAATTAATTTTTTTCTAGCTTTCATATCTCCATTTTTCATTTTTATAGATAAATCTTTTTCCTCTTCTGGTCTTAACAAGGAATTTCTGCCAATTTCTTTAAAATAAACACTTAAACTATCAGAAACAGGTAGTTCATAATCCATATTTTCTTTTTCATTTACAATTGTATCAATACCATTAATAAGACAGTAAGCTTCCACCAATGAAATAACATTTGAATCATTAAATATTTTTTCTATTTCCATATTTCCAAGCAAATTTTTTCTATTTAAATAAATATGTTCTAATAATTTATTTAAATAATAATTAGAATTAATTATATTTACCAAATAATCAAACTTAACAATTAAACCATACTTTTCTAAAAAAGAACCAGCCTTTTTTAAATCATCAATCATAAGTTTATAATCATTAGGAATATTAGTAAATGACATACATTTGTTAAAAATATTGTTAAAATTTTCAATATCACTTAGTTTTTTAGTAATGTTTTTTTCAACAATATTACTAAATTTGTTTTCTAATTTTAAATTAAAATCATTATCAAAATTAGTATTTAATAAGCTATATATAGCTTGTTCAAACATTTTTCTTACTTCATTATCATTAAAATCTACATAATCATATTTTTTTAATGTTTTATTAATCATTAAGGTATAATGAGAATATAGTTTATCAATTTTTGCACTAGATAATTTATTCATATTTTCCTCCATAGCAACACTTATCAATAAAAGTTAAACTACTCAAAGATGTAATTAAAAATTATTATGAAATATGATAATTACTTATTACTTAAAAGTCAATACTTTTTTATTTGTAAATAAAAATAATGTGAATAATTAAGGAAAATGTTACATCAAGCATATACTATATTTTTACCATCAAAAAAGTAAATCTCCTATGAGATTAACTATTTAATATTGCTAAAACTAAAATACACAATCCTATTTTTAAATTAAATTTCCATATTCTATTTTTATCAATTATATAACCTTTTTTGACAGGTACTGAACAGTTGATTTTCGCCTTAATATAAAGCTTTATTTAAGTTTTAAAACACATACACACTCAACGTGGCTTATATTATGGTTATGACTAGTAAAATTTTAAAATGTATATTGTGCATGTCTATCATATATACTGCATTCTTTCAATATAAACTAAGTGTAATAACTATATCATTTTCATTCTGTCATAACATTTATATTACAGCATTTTTCTTATTTTAATAATTTTCTTCCTTTAAAACTCCCAAGCCTAAATAAAATTTCTCATTCGATAATAATTGTTCTTTTATTTTCTTTTGCAATGTTGTATTTTCAGATAATTCTTTATAATCACTACACTGGTTTACTCCATATACAAAATTCATAATATCATTAATACAATCTTCTCCATCCCTAATATCAAATAAATTGTGAAAAAGGAAAATATTCGAATTTTTTTCAACTATATTATAAATTTGATTACTTAATAACCATGAATTACAGATATATTTAATTTTATCTAAACCATATATTTGTTTTATTTTATTTTGGGATTCTTTTATTGAATCCTTTACTTCGATTAAATCTAATTTTTTGCCTTTTGGTATATGAATTTTTATTATAGAAATATTTTTTTCTGTACTCTCATATTCATATTGTAATCTTCCTATTTCTATAATTCTAACTCTAATAAAATATACTGCCCATAACATTTGTGATATTCTTACTCCATCATAATTTCTATATATTAAGTCACTCTCAAAACATTCTTTTACCCTATTTTTATGAATATTAACTTGATTTATATCTAATCTATATTTATCAATATTATTTCTATGTAATTCATAACCTAGTATTATCATTAAATTTGTTACAAATGGATTTACATTATTTCCGAATAATTCATTAATATCTTTTACCTTCCATAATTCTTTTATTTTAATAAAATCATCACAATATAAAGTATTATATACATCATTAAATAACTTTCCATAATATTCACTTTGATTTATCTTTTCAGCACACCTATAACATTTTTCTTTATATGATTTTTCTATATTATAAAATTCAAATGCTTCATTAATTTTCTTTTTACTAATCATCCTTATCACCTACTTAATAAAAAATATTTATTTTTTCATTTTATTAATTTAATATCATTTTTTTAGATTCTCTTCGATATAATGCTGCGACACATTCAACGTGTTTTGTATTAGGAAACATATCAACAGGAGTAACTTCAATTACATCATAATAATCACTAAGTATTTTTAAATCACGAGCTAATGTAACCGGGTCACAAGAAACATAAATAACTTTACATGGTTTTACACTTATAATACCTTGAATAGTTTCATTGTTTAATCCACTTCTAGGCGGATCAACAATTATTACATCAACATTTTTGGTAATTTTTTCAAAAGATAATTCACTACTACCACAATAAAAATTTGCATTGTAAACATTATTTATTTTTAAATTATCTTGTGCATTCATAACCGCATATTTATTTATTTCATATCCAACAACATTCTTTACATATTTACTTACATATATTCCTATTGTACCAGTACCACAATATAAATCTAAAACATTTTCATTACCTTTAAAATTACCATATTCAATTATTTTATTATATAATTTTTCACACATTATAGTATTAACTTGAAAGAAAGAATCTGGTGAAATTTTAAAAATATAATCACCTATTTTCTCCTCTAAATATTCTAGTCCATATACTAACTTATAATTATTATTTTCATTAATGTATATTGAATTAACATAATCTTTAATCTTCGTGATATTGTTTAAATTTATGTTCTTTCCTAAAAAAATAATCATAACATCATTATTATAAAAACTATTTCTTATAACAATTTGTTTTATATTTTCTAAATTAATATTCTCATAAATAATAGTTAAAATTTCATTTATTTTTTTACTAGAAATCAAACATTTATTAACAGGAACTAATTCATAACTATTTTTACCATATAAACCAATTTTTTTATCAACCTGAAGTGTTAATTTATTTCTATAATAAAATTGATTTTTTTTATCACTTAATATTGATTTTACTTTACTTTTATTTATTTTAGCAAATTTTTCTAGTATTTCTTTTATTTTTTCCTCTTTAAATTTTAATTGATCAATATAATTTATATTTTGCAAATCACAACCACCACATTTATGAAAAAAAGGGCATTCTGGTTTAATTCTATTTGGACTATATTTAATAAATTTTAATACAGTTGCAACCGAATAATTCTTTTTATTCTTCTTTATAGAGATATTTACTATATCTCCCGGTATTGTATTATCAACAAAAATAGTTTTACCATTCAAATAACCAATACCTCTTCCCTCATGATCAAATTTTATAATTTCTAAATTATCATACATATTCAACATCACCTTTTAGATATAATAAGTTTAACACTTTTTAATAATTAATACAAATTTAAAAGATTGTCATTTTTAATCACATATGTTAAAATTTATATGGAAGTGATTTTATGAGTAAAAACAACAAATCATTTGTTGAAATTAAAGAAAATAATGATAATCAAGAAAATATAATTAATCCATTAGAACAATATAAATATATAGAGCCAAAGAAAAAACCTAATATAAAAAAAATTTTTCTAATTATTTTTTCTTTTATTGCTATAATATTGCTCGTAATTTTATTTAAAATAACAAGTGGTTATAGTAATAAAAATCTAACAAAAGAGGATAAAACAACTATAGAAAATTCTAAAACTTCTACAACAATTATCACAACTACTACAACAATACCTACAACAGAGAATATTAACCAAGTAGAAAAAGATACACTAAAATGTTACTCAAAAATAACTGAAAATAATATAGAAGTTGAAACAGAAATTATTATAAATTTTGATAACAATAAACTTCGTTCGGATTTTAAAACAATGAATGTAAATTTATTAAATGAAAATTCTAAAGAATACTTTAATAATTATGTTAAACTATTAGAAGAATTAGGAGAATACTTAAAACAAGATGAAATTTATGAGCTAAGCACAGAAAAATTTGAAAACAAATACATTTTTAAAGTAAAAACAACATATAAAGAAAATCAAAATACAAATAGTACATTAAATTATGATGAAAATTACAGTGAAGTAAAAACAAAAATGGAAAAATTAGATTATGAATGCAATTAAGGAGCTATAATAAGTAGCTCCTTTAAATTATAACAAAAACTAAAATAATTACGACAATAACTACAAAAACAAATCCTATAGTTAATGCTTTTATTAATGCATTATTTTTTTTAATTTTATTTTTAATTTCTTTTATATCATCAAAATCTTCATCACTAAAACTTAAACTAGAAGTGTAAAATGATTTATCAATTTCATTTTTTTCATTTTCTGGCATACTAACCTTAGGAATTTCGTGCATCACTTTATTTATAGAATCAATTCCACCAACAATTGTATCATCATTATTTGACTTTAAATCACCAAGTAAATCTAAAGATAAATCTCTATCATTTAAATTACTTAATAATTTTGTACTAGCAATAGTATTCAATAACTCATTTAAGTTTTCATCTTGCTCTTGTTTACTAGCTTTATATGACTCTATTTTTTTTAATAAATTAATCTGATCAACATTTAATTTATGATAGTCATTTTTAGTTCCATTATCACTTTTTGCCTTTTGCAATGCTTCTTTTATATCATAATTTTTATCTTCATCATTAGTAATATAATTACTTGCATCAGTTTCATAAACTCTATTTTGATTTGTCCTATATTCTTGTTTTTTCTCCGATTTTAATATTTCATTTAACCTCTCAGATGTAATTTCATTAACATTAGTTGCTGGCCTCACATTTTCATAATTTAGATTATTATGAATTTCATCATATAATGATCTATTTTTTTTAGTTCTTCTAACAACTTCGGTATCAGTTTGGTAATACTTTTCCATTCTACTTGGCATATATCCCACCTCATTATTATAATGATACCACATTTTTTTTATTTTTAAAATAATTTACTTGCAATTTTAATACTATTTATCTATAATTTTTATAGGAGGATAAAAAATGAAAAAAGTTATTGTTGATAAAGAAAAATGTATTGGTTGTGGTGCTTGTGTAGGATTAGTTGATGAAGTTTTTGAATTCGGAGATGACGACCTTGCACAAGTAAGAGATGATGTTAATTTTGATGATATGGATAGTGATTTAATTGATGAGGTTAAAGACGCTATTGAAGGATGTCCTACAGAAGCTATAAAAGAAGAAAAATAAGCAAATGCTTATTTTTTTATTTCACCATACAATTTTTTTACCTCTTTTAAAGATAAATAGCGATATTCACCAGATTTTAATGAATCGATTGTTAAAAAGGAAATTTTTTCTCTTTTTAATTTTAAAACTTCGTATCCAACCGCCTCAAACATCTTTTTTACTTGATGATTCTTACCTTCGTGAATAATAATTTCAACTATAGAAGTATTAGTTTTTTTATCATATTTTTTTAATCTTACTTTTGATTTAGATGTTTTAAAATTGTCAATATAAACACCCCTCGATAATTTATTTAAAGCATTTTTATCAACAAAACCATTTACTTTAGCAATATATAACTTTTCAATATTGTTTTTAGGATGCATCAATAAATTAGCTAATTCGCCATCATTTGTTAATAATAAAGCACCAGTTGTATCATAATCAAGTCTACCTACTGGATATAAACGCTTATCAGTATCAATCAGATCCATAACCGTCTTCCTTTTTTTATCATCATTAGTAGAAGTTATAACACCTCTAGGTTTATTTAATAATATATATTCTTTTTGCTCAATTGTTAATGCCTTATCGAAAATTGTAATAGCGTCACTTTTATCAACTTTAGTACCAAGTTCCGTAACAATTTTACCATTAACCTTAACATTTCCACCACTAATTAATTCTTCGGCCTTTCTTCGTGAACAAAAACCACTGTTTGCAATAACTTTTTGTAATCTTTCCAATTCAATCACCTAAAATGATTATACTTTACTAAACAAAAAAAAGCAATTACTTACAACTATATCCAACATTTTTAAGTAATTTTTTTGTATCCTTAATATTATTAATTTCATCTTTAGTAACATACATTATATCTTCAAATTCAGAATCGCTTATTTTTTCTACATCAGTTGATAAATTTATTTTTATAACATTTTTATTTAAATTTGAAGAACAACTAATTATTTTTCTACTACCAGAGTTATAAACATCGCAATACTCACTAACTTTAGAATACTCACTTTTTAATTCTTCCTCAGTATATAACTCATTAAATTTATACAACATTTCAACATTTATTTTTTTTAAATCAACACCATTATTATTATAAATAAGTTCATATTTTTCATTGTAAGTATATCCTGTACCTTTTTCTTTTTTTTCACACGTTAAATTCTTCTTTCCACAACCAGTAAACAAAACGAGTGCTATAAAGAATAAGGATAATTTGTATTTCATACTATCACCAATATAATATTACACCTAAAAAAATAAATAGTCAAATTACGTATGGCAATCACTTAAAAACCAATAAAATTAACTGATATTTTATATGTCATTAAATATCAGTTTTTCAATTTTTTTGAAATCAAGTATATAACGTGTTAAATTTCATTGTAATGGTACTTTTCATAGTTATTGTCTAGACTAGCAAAATTGAAAACTATTTTTCGTACTGTTAATATGTTTGCTATTGATTTTTTTACTCTATTTTTTGAATAATCTCCATCTAAAATAGCATCGAGTTTCAAGTGCAAACTACATTCTATATTCTAATGGTTCTATACGCTTTTCATTAATTTTTCAACTGAATTAATACTTTCTAATGTATATGTATTCTTACTTATAAAATTTTTGTTTTTACAAGAATATATTTTACTATATATGCTTATTTGTTGTTTCTCATTTTTAGTTAACACAATTACTTCATATACACGATAACCATTTAATATTTTTTTATCTTGACTAGATGCATCTATTATTCTATCTAAATAGAAATACTCCAACCTTTTGCAAAACTATATTGCATATCCATTATAATTTTATCTGTCGATTTATTTGTTATATCAGAAACTTTTCTTATTTTTAAAACAAAAATTAGAGATTTTTTTGTTAAATTTTATTTTTACCAAAACTCAAAAT